>JABLXR010000008.1 GCA_013178015.1 Anaerolineae bacterium | reverse complement strand
TCGGACTGCGACGGCCCCTACCTCCTCCTGGCAGGCATAAGGGCTGTCCTTATCACCTCATCCACACTCCGCTTCGCTGCCAAACATCCTTTCCCAGAGCTCGGGGGCAGTTGTGGGTAATCACCAGCACAGATCCCTTGCTAGCCCTTTCCGGCCTATGCTAGACTCACGGCCATGTTGGCACTGCCCCGGGGTCATCTCGTGTTGCGGTCCGGGCCGAACCCTCCGTTGCTGGGCTTCGCCGAGCTTGAGGACCGCAGCCCGTTCGTACACGGCGTCTTCACCCGTCTAGGCGGTGTGAGTCAGCCGCCATATGATTCCCTCAACGTCAGCCTAAGCGTCGGGGACGATCCCGCTTCCGTGTCCGAGAATCGGCGAAGGTCGGCCGCGGCCATGCAGACACACAACTACCGGCAGGTGGTATGCCACCAGATGGGCGGCAATGAGGTCGCCGTAGTGGATGCCGCCGGGCCGCCGGAACCCATACAGGCGGACGCGCTTGTCACCAAGTGCCCCGGTGTTGTTCTATCGATGACATTTGCAGATTGCCTGCCAATCATACTGACGGACCCCACCGTGCCAGTGGTGTCGCTGGTCCACGCCGGCTGGCGGGGCACTGTGGGCGGCATCGCCCTCCGCGCGTGGGAGGTAATGCGACGGTGCGGTGCCCGCCCCCAGTCCACCACCGCATACTTGGGGCCCGCCATCTCACCCTGCTGTTACGAGGTAGGGGAGGACGTGGCCGCCCTGGCCAGGCGACTGGGACCCGCAGGCGAGGCCAGTCTGGAGACTCGGCGGGGCCGCCTGTACCTGGACCTCCCCGGCCTGAATGCCGCCCTCCTCGAGGGTAGGGGAGTGCGGGTGGTGCGGAGCAACCTGTGTACCGCCTGCAGACGGGACTTGTTCTTCAGCCATCGCGGCGATGCTGGCCGTACCGGAAGGTTCGCCGTCTATGCCGGGGTAGCCTAGTGCGCTTGTCCATCCCATGCCTTCCAGAGATCGCCGCGCGCGTGGGCAGCGTCATGCTCAGGGTGAACCACGCCTGCCAACAGGCAGGCCGGTCTCCCGACGAGATCACCATAGTGGCGGCCTCCAAGACCCGCACGCCTGCCGAAGTCCTGGCAGCCTTGGCGGCCGGCATCGTCCACTGCGGCGAGAACCGGCCCGAGGAGGCTCAACCGAAGATCGAGGAAGTCTGGACCCAAGCTGAGGCGTTGGGGCTTCCTTCCCCCCGCTGGCACATGATCGGCCACGTCCAGAGCCGCAAGGCCAAGCTGGTGGTGGGCCGGTATCATCTCGTTCACTCTCTGGATTCGCTTCGCCTGGCTCAACGCCTCTCCCGCCTGGCAGAGGAGCAGGGCCCTGAGATGGAATGCCTCGTCGAGATCAACGTCGGGGGAGAGGAGAGCAAGTACGGTTACCCGGCGCCGGCGGAGGACGGCGCCTTTGCTCCCTCCTTCCTGCGGGACCTGGAGGGGATGCTGGAGCTGCCGGCCTTGCGGATCACAGGCCTTATGACCATGGCTCCTCCGGTGGAACATCCAGACGAGGCGCGTCCCTACTTCCGACGCTTGCGGCTCATGCGCGATCGGCTGAGGGAGCAGTTCCCCCATCAGGATTGGCGTCAGCTTTCCATGGGGATGACCGATGACTTCGAGGCCGGCATTCTGGAAGGAGCAACCATCTTGCGCATTGGCCGTGCCCTATTCGGCCCGAGGTCCGCGTGAGCCCGCCCACCGGGGCCGTCTTCGGCAACGGGCACCTTCTGGTCGTGGGAGGCGGCGTCATGGGCGGCGCCATTTGTGAGGCGCTCCTCGGCCGCGGGGTGGCTGACCCGATGGGGGTGGTCGTTGCCGAGCCAGAGGCCGAGAAGCAGGCGGCGCTGCGGGCTCGCCTGGGAGTGCGGACGGTAGCCCGGGCGGCCGAAGCCGTCGAGGGAGCCGCGCTGGTGCTCCTGGCCATCAAGCCCCAGGTCTTCCCCCACGTTGCCGAGGAGCTGCAGGGTCGCATCCCCCGAGGGGTGCCAGTGCTATCCATCATGGCTGGCCTGACCCTCGAGCGGGTGGCCGCCGATCTGGATCACCCGGAAGTGGTGCGCGCCATGCCCAACGCTGCAGCGCGGGTGTTCGGGAGCGTGACCGTATGGTGTGCCACGCCGGCTGTGACTCCGGCTCAGCGAGATCTGGTGCGGACAGTGCTGGGCGCCATCGGTCACGCCGTGGAGGTGGATGAGGAGTCGGTGCTGGACCTTGCCACCGCTGTCAGTGGTTCCGGCCCCGCCTATCTGTGCCTCGTAGCTGAGGCCATGATCGAGGCGGCGGTCGGCATCGGCCTCACCCGAGCTCTGGCCCAGCACCTGGTGTTCCAGACTTTCGCCGGAACGGCAGCGTTGCTGACGGCGCCGGGAGCACACCCAGCGCTCGTCCGGGAGAGCGTCACTTCGCCGGGAGGCACCACCGCCGCTGGGCTCCAGGCCCTGGAGAGAGGGGCAGTCCGGGCTGCCTTCGCCGAAGCCGTGCGCGCGGCTCTACAACGCGCTCGTGAGCTGGGGAGCAACAGATGATCTCCTTCCTCATCAATTTCGTCAACCTCTTCTTCCAGATCCTCCAGCTCGCCATCTTGGTGAGGATCATTCTGTCGTGGTTCCGGGTGGACCCGTACAACCCGTTCATGCAGATACTCTATCAGATCACTGAGCCGGTGCTGGAACCTTTCCGGCGCGTGATCCCTCCCATCGGCATGATTGACATCACGCCCATAGTGGCGCTGCTGGTGCTCCGACTGGTGCAACGCATCATCGTTACCATGCTGCTGGGCCTGTTGTAGGGCCGTGCCGCCCGAGCCTTGGTTCCGGTTGAGCGTGCGAGTCACGCCTCGCTCCGGTCGGGACGACATCAGCGGCTTCCGTGATGGGACGCTAATGGTGCGGCTCAGGGCGGCACCAGTCGAGGGAGCCGCCAACGAGGCCCTGATCGCCTTGCTGGCTAGTCAGCTGTCGCTGCCCAAGAGGGCCATTGCTCTGACCGGTGGCCATCGCTCGCGGACCAAGCAAATCACTGTCCATGGTCTCACACCCGAGGAAGCACTTCGGCGTCTGGGGGTGTCACCTCCTAGATGACCCAGCACTCTGTCTCGCTGAGGCGCATCCATGCAGGACGATCGCACCGCTGGCCGTAGCCTGGCTTGGCGCGCTCGGGCCGATCTCGCCCGTCGCCTTGGGGTACCGGAGAGCCAAGTGGAGGTGCTCGAGGTGCATCCGGTTGAATGGCCGGACGCCAGCCTGGGGTGCCCTGAGCCCGGCAAGGTGTACGCTGCAGTCATAACGCCGGGCTTCCGCATCCTTCTGCAGGTAGCCGGCCGACGCTACGAGTACCGGAGCGATCGTCAACGGGTCCGGCTATGCTCAGGAGGGCAGCATGACTGAAGTTCAACCCGATCTGACTCTGCAGGCAGCCGAAGCCGCCCTCGGTCACATCCACCACATCGCCGGCGAGATCGGTCCCCGGCCAGTGGGTTCGGAGGGGGAGCGGGCAGCTGCGCGCTATGTCCACAAGAAGCTGACAACCGCCGGGCTGACCGACGCCATGTGGCAGGAGTTTACTGCGCCCCGCTCTGAGTGGATGCCTTTCGCCCTCGCTGCCGCGGTCGCTCTAGTCGGGGTAGGGCTTTGGATGCTGTTGCGTCAGTCGCTGGTGGGCGCCTACCTGGGCGCTCTGGGGCTGGGCTTCGGGCTGTGGGAGGTGTACGCCAAGCTGAACTTCGGGTGGTCTCCCCTGAGCGGCCTGGTGCTGCGGTCCCAGTCGCAGAACGTGGTAGCCAGCGTCCAGCCCACCGAGGGCACCGGCCGCAATGCGGTGCTCTTCGCCCACCTGGACAGCCAGCGCACGCCCTTGTTCTTCCGCTCCCACACGGCGCTTCGGATCTTCTTCATCTTCCTCTACCTGACCCTGGCGGTGCTGCTCCTCACCCTGATCGCATTCGTGGTCTCTTGGTTCGCCGAGGTCACTCTCCCCCAGTGGGCGGGCGCGCCGGCACTGGTCTTGGCCACGGTCGCCGTCGTGGCCATGGTCCACGCCGAGTTGACGCCCTACTCGATCGGGGCCAACGACAACGCCTCGGCCGTGGGAGTAAGCCTCGAGGTGGCCAGACATTTCCGAAGTCATCCCCTTCGGCACACCAGGCTCTGGTTCGTCTTTACCGGGGCCGAGGAGACCGGGTGCCACGGCGCCGCCGCTTTCCTCAGCTCCCAAGGCGACCAACTCCTCCAGGCTTACGCCGTGGCCCTGGAGGGCGTCGGCATTTGCCCGCCCGCCTATACCTCGCGCGAAGGCATCCTGGGCAGCTACCGATCCAACGGAGACTTGCTCCGCCTCCTCGAGCGGCTGGAGCGCAACAGGCCCCACTTGGGGCTCCGCCGCGTCGCCCTCCGAGGAGGCTACACCGAGGCCGGCACAGCCATCAGACGCGGATATCGATCCGTGGCCCTGGTGGGCTTGGACGAGCGAGGCGACCTGCCGTACTGGCACACCCGCGAAGACACACCGGACAAGGTACAGCGGGAGGCTCTCGCCGCCACGTTCGAGACCATCGTCTCCCTGCTGGAGGCGCTGGACGAACTGCCAGTCTCTATCAAACTCTCAGGGGTGAAGCCGCTGAGCGAGCGCGGCTAGCCGTCGCCCGGCCCTGCGACACTGCTCTGCTGCCCGGGCATCCGGCTTCCCGGTGGCCACCGGGCCGTAGTGGTCTCCCTGCGGGTCGCCCTGTACCACCATGCCGTGGATGAGCAAAGCGGCCACGATATCCATGATGGTGGTCTGTTGCCCCCCGCCCGGCCCCCCGGCCGAGGAGAAAGCCGCTCCAGCCTTACCCTCCAGCTGCCCATGTATCTCGACTGACTCGTCGAGCAGCTGCTTCACCGGCGCCGCCATAGTCCCGTAGTAGGTGGGCGACCCGACGGCGATGCCGTCGGCGGAAAGCAAGTCCTCCATCGAGACCGCCTCGACGCTCTTGACAACCGCTGTCGCTCCGGCCGACCGGGCTCCTTCGGCGATGAGCTCGGCCATGGCCTGAGTGTTCCCGCTCCGGCTGTAGTACGCCACCAACACTTCGGCCATCTCTGCACCTCCCCATGTCCTCGTCCAGTATGGCCAGCAGCCGAGGACGGGTCAATGGGTATCCCCACCCCTGCCTCCGGGTGGCGCGTTCTTGACAGTGACGTCCCCCGCCCGTAAGGTGTCCGGGTGCCGGCCGTGCCGGCACCAATTCACTCTTGGACGCTTCGGCGCATGATAGAGCTCGTCTTCCTTGGCACGTCGGCCTCAGCTCCCTCTGTGAAACGTGGGCTCTCCTCGGCCATGGTCCTTCACCGCGACCGGCGGTTCTTGATGGACTGCGGGGAAGGCACCCAACGCCAGCTCCTCCGAAGCGGACTGGGGTTCAAGCGCCTCAACACCATCCTACTGACTCACGGACACCTAGATCACATACTGGGCCTGGGAGGGCTCATCTCCACCTTTGCCCGCTGGGAGGCGATAGACCAGGTAGACATCTACGGGGGCCACTGGGCTCTGGAGCGCGTACGCGCCCTCATGGAGGTGGTGTTCGGCACCGGAGAGCCTCCATATCCGATACAGTACCACCCGGTAAGGCCGGGAGTCGTCCTGGAGTACGACGAACTGACCATTACGGCCTTCCCGGTGCAGCACCGGGGGCCCGGCTGCTTCGGCTACTGCTTCGAGGAGCGAGAGCGGCGGCCCTTCCTGGTGGACAGGGCCGAGGCACTGGGGGTACCTCCGGGCCCTGAGCGCGCTATGCTGGTCCGCGGCGAGCCAGTCAGGCTCGCATCAGGCAGGCTGGTGCGACCCGAAGACGTGCTCGGCCCGCCGAAGCCGGGCGCCCGGCTGGCGTTCGTGGGAGACGCAGGGAACACAGGAGACCTGCTAGATCACGTTCGCGGGGCAACCACCCTGGTCATCGAGGCTACCTACCTGGAGTCCGAGCGCGATCTCGCCCGAAGATTCGGTCACATCACCGCCGCTGAGGCTGCTACCCTGGCCCGCAACGCCGATGTCGGCAGCCTGATACTCACCCACATCTCCCGACGACACTCGGATAGCGATGTCCTGGCGGAGGCCCAAGCCATCTTCCCCCAGGTGGCCGTCGCCCGAGACTTCGACGTCTACCGGGTACCGGCGCCCGAGTAGCTTCAGGCAGCTGGGGGCGACGCAACTCCGGCCAGGAGCTCAAGCAACGTCCCAGGCAGCCGTCCGATGGTCCCCGAGGTGGAGGCGGCGGGCTGGCGTTGCAGGCCCAAGTGCTCCATCCATCCTGCCTCCAGGTCAGCCAACCCGTACCCGTAGGCTTCCTGCAGCGCCTCGTTCACCGGAACCCCCTCGGCCAAGAGCGCCAGCAGCTCCTTCATCTTCGCCGCGTCGTGCTGCTCGATCATGTAGGCCACTATGCTGTACGCCTGGCCGTAGAAGAGGTCCACCAGCCGAGCATCGCCAGGGTACGACGTCATGGAGCGCAAGGACAACAGGTTTCCCTCCCTGATGGCGCGCTCCAGAGCTCGCGCGTTGTCTCGGGGCAGCTCGCCCTCGGCATACATGGCCAACCCTTCATCCAACCATCGCGGTAGGCGGGCAAAGGGGCTGTCTGTCCGCTGGTGGATGATGGCATGCGAGAGCTCGTGCGCAGTGGTCTGGAGAAGGCCAGAATCAGTGCCCAGAAGCACCAGAGCATCGGCGCCCATGGACATCCCAAGCGTCACCGTGCGGGTGTCGAACGCCTCACTGCGCGATGGGATGGCGGCGGCCATGTCGCGCCGCGAGGCGTAGATGTAGATGCGGACGGGCCTCGCGGGGGTCATGCCGGTTCCGTCGGCAATTCGCTCCACGGCCTCCATACCCGCCCGCAGCACCCGCTCCGCCAGCGACCGGTCCTGGTAGAAATACACCGCCAGGTCACCCTCGTTGATCGCCTCCCAGCGGAAGCGCGAGTCGCTGTACTGGAAGCTGCCCTCGGGGCTGCTAAGCCGTTCGCCCGCCGCATCCTCCAGCTCCCATCGGTAGTAGATCGTCGAGCCCGGGGCCATCATGCCTGACTCGAGCTCCCACGCCCACTCCGCCTCCAGAACGTCCCCCCAAGAGAACTCAGCCGACGCCCGGTTGCGAGCCCGTTCCCCCTGTAGCCGATAGACCAGCCACACCCGCTCGACCTCACGCTCGGGCTCGGCCTGCAACCGGAAGATGATAGCGCGACCGAACTGCACCTCCGGCTCCCGGGCAGAGAAGCTGGCCCAGGCGCCTCGCTGAGCGGAGGCTGTGCCGCCGGCCAGGAGGGCCAGCGCCAGAACTAGCCCTAGAAGCGCAAGGTAGCGGGGTCCGGCAGGTCTTCGGGGGCGGTGTCCTTCCACTTGTCGCCTTCCTCGACGAGCATCACCGGGATGTCGTCCTTGATGGGGTACTTGCGGCGGCAGTCCGGATTCTGGCACAGCAGCCACCTGTCCTCACGTAGCTCGACCTTGGTCTTGCAGTAGGGGCAGACCAGGATGTCCAAGAGCTCCTTGCTGACCATGCCGCCTCTCTCCTTGCGTCGGTGTAGCCCAAAGTCCCGCCATTATACACGCGATGCGCAAGTCAACGGTACTGAGCCGAACCGGCGCGGACCAGCAGCCACGCCAGGACGGTCAGGAGCGCGAAGGAGACGGTAGCTGCGACGAACACCGCCGTCGGGCCGAGGACGTCCAGCCCCCACCCGGCCAGCACCGTCGGCACCAGCGATACGACGTTGTTCAGAGTGAGCTGCAGGCTGATCACCCGGCCACGCAGGTAGTCGGGAGGCTCCTCCTGCAGTACGCTCTTGCCCGAGATGTAGGCGAGGACGAACCCGATCCCGACAAGAGGAAACGAGGCGAGGACACCGCGGATCCCCCACTCGAGCAGGCTCAGCGAGATGGTCATACCGGTCAGGCCCAGGGCGATGAGGGCATTGCCTCCCACTACCAGACGAGTGCGCGGTTGGCGGTTCCCGAAAGGCGATACCAGAACCAGGAACCCCAAGCCAGCTCCCGAGATGGCAGGCAGGGCCAACAGGGGCTGGTTGTATATCGGGATCCCGAACTCAGTTGCCATCACTACCGGGAAAACGGCGACCATCGCCAGGGCCAGCGCTGTCTGACTAGCCAGGGCCAAGATAGCCACGCCCACGGAGGGGCTGGTCAGAGCGAAGACCACGCCCTCCCTGACGTCCGCCACCACCGCCATCACGTGCCGCAGGCGAGCGTAGCGGCTGCGCCGCAGAACCCGCTCTCGGGGCGCAGGGTCCTTAGGCAGACGGGACAGCGGAAGCAGACTGATCAGGAAGAACAACCCGGACCCGAAGTACGACCATTCCACCCCTAGGAAGCGGACCGACAGCGGCCCCCACACCACGCTGCCAAAGCCGATTGCCGCTAGGTAGCTAATGTTGAACAGCGAGTTGGCCGCCAGGAGCTCCTCGGAGCTGACCAGGTAAGGGATCAGCGCCGCTTCGGCCGGGAAGTTGAATTGCCCCACCGCCGACAGCAGGAAGTTCACTGATAGGATGACCGGCACCAGCACCTCGGGCGGAGCCAGGTCCAGGTACAGCGGGGCCGCCACAGCTAGCAACCCTCGTAGCAGGTTGGTGACAATGAGCATGGTGCGCCGACTGACGCGGTCCACCGTCACCCCGCCCAGAAGGCCGAACAGCAGACCGGGGACTACCACCGAGAGGATGGTGAAGGCGGCCTGTACCCCCGAGCCGGTCAGCTCCACCACCTTGGCCAGAGAAGCGAAGCTGATGGCGAACGTCGCCGCCAGGGCGGCGAACTGCTGGGCCAGCAACTGAAGGAAGTGCGGCCTTCGCACTGCGCCGAGCGCCCGTGTGTCTATGGGAAGTGTGCGGACTAGGCGTTCGAGACGGCTCTCTTCCGGCAGATCTCTCATGGCCACCACGCCTGGAAAGCCAGGCCTGTCTGATGTCGCCGGGGCAGGCGATGGGGGCCTCAGTTGCCGTACGGGCCCCAAACCGATATACTGTAATCTGTCTCTGGGGGATCGTCTAGCGGTAGGACAGGCGACTCTGGATCGTCTAGCCCAGGTTCGAATCCTGGTCCCCCAGCCAAGACCTCTCGAGCCGGCTGGTGGGCTCTCTTGTCGCTGGCTGGCTCCGACACTGATGCTGTGGCAGCGGTCGTACCCCGTGACCGTGTCCGCCCAAGCGCCTCTCCTCGTCTAAGCTGATTCCCGTGCCTTGGCAGCCGTCGCGACCGGCTGCATACACAGGGCAACCGAGGCACTCCTGAGTGCCTCGGTTGCACCCAACCCTAGACGACTGGATTGCCCGCGAAGCCATGCCATTCTCCCTCGATTCGCCCCGGACGTTCGACGCCGCCGTCGACCGGCTCATCGGCTCCCTCGATGATTCGGTGGAGCCGCTCGGCCTCGGCGAAGCGCTCCACGGCGGGGCGGACATCCTTGCCCTCCGCCACCGCCTCTTCCAGCGGCTGGTCGAGGCCCACGGCTATAGCGCCATCGCCATCGAGAGCAGCTTCCCCCGGACCCGGCCGGTGGACGATTACGTAGCCGGTCGCGGCCCGGGTTCATATGAGGACGTCCAAGAGGCAGGATTCAGCTATGGCCTCGGCCGGCTTCGGGCCAATCGAGAGCTAGTGAAGTGGATGCGCCGGTACAGCGCTGATCCTTCGCATCCTGTCAAGCTCCGAGGCCAGGACTCCGCCTAGGAGAACCCTGACGCGGCGCTCGACCCACCCCAGGCGAGGGTGCTGGCCTTCGCCCATAACAGCCACCTGAAGCTCGGGACGGCACAATGGCAACTGGGCGGCGACCTCCTTACCTGGTGGCCCGCGGGGGTGCACCTAAGCACGATGCTCGGATACGCCGTCATCGGTACCGCGGGAGGCGTCTCCGAGGCCAATGGCATCGGTCATCCCGAGGCGGATACATTCGAGGCCCGACTGACCGGAGCGCCCGGCCCCGTGCGGTTCATCCCCACTCACAGGGGCCAGGGGCTTCCTCTCACGGAGGTCGCCGCCCTCTCGACCCGCTCGGGCAGCGCAAGGAGCTCGACCTACTTCCCCCAGGCCGCACGAAGCGTGGCTGAGTTCGACTGGCTGGCCGTCCCGGATTCCACCGGGTACGATTCCGGCGCCCCGCCTCCGCAGCAGTGATGTGCCAACGGCCGGGGGCGAGGCCGACCGACGTAGGGTCGCCGCCGGCTTGGCGATGGCGAGGTTGCCCCTCACCCCGGCAGCACCGGCGCGCGACTGTCGGCTGAACACACTCGTCCCCCGATCCCGAGCTCTTCCAGGGGTGGCAAATTCAGAGGAGATGCGGTAAACTGGGGGTGTGTTCACCCGCCTTGGTCAGAGGCATCTCGGGCGTCGTCCATTACCCACCACAGGTGCCCTCTGGCTTTGCTCTCTGTGTCGGCGCTCTTGCGCCGATGGGAGGTGCAGGCCGAACTAGACAACCCTGGCGAAGGATGAGCGGTATTGGCCTCTGCGCCCGTCGGACTTGGCGGTCCGACGACCGAACAGTTCTGTCGTCCTGTCGCCCATCGGATCTAGCCGGTCTACATCACGTCGCCCCGCGGGCGACGAACCACAGGAGTGAACATGGCCAGCGTAACCTACGAGCACGTCACCAAGCGGTTCGGCGATGTAGTGGCAGTGAACGACCTCAACATCCACATTGACGACAAGGAGTTCCTGGTCTTCGTGGGCCCTTCCGGTTGCGGCAAGACCACGTCTCTGCGGCTCCTGGCCGGCCTGGAGGAGGCAGACGAGGGCAACATCTACATCGGAGACCGCCTGGTCAACGATGTCCCCCCCAAGGACCGGGACATCGCCATGGTCTTCCAGAGCTACGCTCTCTATCCGCACATGAGCGTGTACGACAACATGGCCTTCGGGCTCAAGCTGCGCAAGACCCCCAAGGCCGAGATCGACCGCCGCGTCCGCGAGTCGGCCGCCATCTTGGGGATCCAGGAGCTCCTCGACCGCAAGCCGAAGCAGCTCTCCGGCGGCCAGCGTCAGCGCGTGGCCGTGGGCCGCGCCATCGTGCGTGACCCGCTGGTGTTCCTCATGGACGAGCCTCTCTCTAACCTGGACGCCAAGCTCCGTGTGCAGACGCGCACCGAGCTCACCCGGCTGCACCAGCGTCTGGAGGCGACCTTCATCTATGTGACGCACGACCAGACCGAGGCCATGACCATGGGCACGCGCATCGCCGTGCTCCGCGATGGCATTCTGCAGCAGTTGGACACTCCTCAGCGCCTCTACGACTACCCGTCCAACACCTTCGTGGCCGGGTTCATCGGCAGCCCGGCCATGAACTTCTTCCCCGCCACCATGGTGCAGGAAGACGGAGAGCTGTACGTGGACGGTGGCACCTTCCGAGTGCAGGTGCCCCCAGCTCGCAAAGAGGTCTATGCTCCCTACAGCAACCGCGAAGTGATCTTCGGCCTGCGCCCCGAGGACTGCCACTCCGAGCAGTTCGTCCCGCCCGGAGTCCGTGAGGCCAGGGTGCGCGCCAAGATCGACGTGGTCGAGTTGATGGGCGCGGAGATCTACCTCTACTGCATGACCGGCAGCAAGCAGTTCATCGCTCGGGTGGACCCGCGCACTCGCGTGGAGCCAGGGGACGAGATGGACCTCGTCTTCAACATGGACCACATGCACATCTTCGACCCCCAGACAGAGGCGGCCGTCCGCTAACCGCGGAGCCAGTTCGACCACAGCGAGGGGGATGGGCCCGCGGCCCGTCCCCCTTGTGCCGCCCTGAGCGACCGGGCTACAGTTGCCCGAGAGTCAACCCGCGAGACAGGAGTACCCCGGATGGATCACCGCGAACTGATGCGACAGCTCCATACCCCTGCGGACACTAAGATCGTCCTCTGGGTCATGGACGGCTTGGGCGGACTCCCGCTCACTCCCGGAGGCAAGACAGAGCTCGAGACGGCCTCCACCCCCAACCTCGACGCGCTGGCCCGCCGAGGGCTTTGCGGCCTCAGCGTTCCCGTCGCGCCCGGGATCACGCCGGGCAGCGGCCCCTCGCACCTGGCGCTCTTCGGTTACGATCCGGTGGCCTGCGAGATCGGACGCGGCGTGATGGAAGTGCTCGGGATAGACTTCGCCCTCCAGGCCGAAGACGTGGCAGCCCGGGGCAACTTCTGTACTGTAGACGACGCTGGCCTGGTCACCGACCGGCGCGCCGGCCGCATATCCACTGAGCAGGGGGCCAAGCTGTGCCGGCTGCTGCAGGAGATAGAGGTGCCGGGGGTCCAGGTGTTCGTGCTGCCAGTGCGTGAACACCGCTTCGGGCTAGTCTTGCGAGGGCCGGGCCTCGACCCGCGCCTGTCCGATACTGACCCCCAGGCAGTGGGCAAGCCCCCCCTAGAGCTGCAGGCCCTGGTGCCTGAAGCCGAAGCCACCGCTCGCCTGGCTCGCCAATGGCTGGAGCAAGCGTATCGGGTCCTCGCTTCGCACCATCCAGCCAACAGCCTGCTTCTTCGCGGCTTCTCCCAGGACCCGGCCTTGCCCAAGATGGCCGACGTCTACGGCCTCAAGGCCGCTGCCATCGCTAGCTACCCCATGTACCGGGGGCTCGCCAAGTTGGTGGGCATGGAGGTCCTGCAAACTGGCCCCACTTTCGCGGATGAGATTGCTACCCTAGAGGCCAACTGGGACCGCTTCGACTTCTTCTACCTGCACCTGAAGTACACCGACAGCCGAGGCGAGGACGGGGACTTCGACGCCAAGGTCACGGTCATCGAGGAAGCCGATTCCTTCCTGCCGCGGATCCTGGCCCTTGGGCCGGACGTGCTAGTCGTGACCGCCGATCACTCCACCCCGGCCCGGCTGAAGGGGCACTCCT
This sequence comes from Anaerolineae bacterium, assembly GCA_013178015.1. Taxonomy (NCBI): domain Bacteria; kingdom Bacillati; phylum Chloroflexota; class Anaerolineae; species Anaerolineae bacterium. Next base: position 139,016 of record JABLXR010000008.1, on the reverse strand, counting down.
GGCATCCAGTGCCCACCATCCTGTTCAGTGAGGTCTGCCGGGCAGATCAGGTGGTCGAGTTCACCGAGAACGCATGTGCGAACGGTGCCTTGGGTCTGTTCCCGGCCGTGGATATCATGCCCCTGGCTATGGCGAACGCTGGGAGGCTGGCCAAGTTTGGTGCTTGAGATCCCCGCCATCACCGATCCTCAGGCCGACGGGTACCGGGTGCGGCTGTCCGTCTTCGAAGGCCCGGTGGAACTGCTTCTGCGCCTGATCGAGGAGCGGGAGTTGTCCATCACCGCCGTGAGCCTGGCGGCGGTGGCTGACCAGTACCTGGGTCACATACGATCGTTCGAACAGCGGGATGCGGCGGAGCTGGCTGCCTTCATCGAGATAGCGGCGCGCCTCCTCCTGATAAAGTCCCGGGCTCTGCTGCCCGCGGCCTCCCCCGATGTGGCGAAGGAAGAGGAAGACCTCAGTGCGGACCTGGTGCGGCGCCTGGAGGAGTACCGCCGATTTCGATGGGCGGCGCAATGGCTGACCGAGCGGCGCGAGGCGGGGATGTTCCTCTACACCCGGGAGCCGGGCCTGTCTGACGGCCGCCGGGTCCCCGTTCTGCGGCCCTGTCCGCCAGCGCGCTTGCTGGCTGCCCTCAGGCGCGTCCTCGCCGGGGCAGACGAAGCCGCCGGGGATGCAGACGAGTTAGTGAGCCCGCTAGCTGTGACCCTGCCTCAGAAGCTCCGGCAGGTTCTCCGGCTGTTGTGGCGCCGCAAAGCTGTCACCTTCTCGGAACTGATCCACCGAGCCTGCTGCCGCAGCGAGGTCGTCGTCACCTTCCTGGCGGTTCTGGAGCTGGTGCGTCGCCGCCGCGCTCATGTCACCCAGCAGGCGCTTTTCGGCACCATAAGCATCTCACGACCACCGAGGCCGGTGGTCGCTGACCGGCAGGTTGAGTCCACCGAGCAGATGTGTTAGTTTGGGCTCCGTAACCTTGGTCTAGGACTAGTAGCTTGTTCCGCTTCGTGCACCTGGCCGATCCTCATCTCGGGTATCAGCAGTACGGTCTGCCTGAGAGGGCACGCGACTTCGCCTTTGCTCTCGGCCGGGCTGTCCTTTCGGCCATCGAGTGTGGGCCCAGCTTCGTGCTGGTAGCCGGAGACTTCTTCCATCACCGGCAGGTAGATGCGCTGACTCTCCGGCAGGCCATCGAGTTGCTGGAGCCTCTGCGGCAGGCCGGCATCCCCGTGCTCACGGTGGCCGGCAACCACGACCTGGGGTGGCGGGACGGCACCGAGACCTGGCTGAGCCTCCTTCATCACCTGGGCTACTTGCGACACATGGACCTGAACCCGGCGGCGGAGCACTTGCTGCAGCCTGGCGAAGACGGTTCCGGCCCCGTCTTCGAGAACGAGCATGCCCGGGTGATCGGGCTGCCTTACCTGGGCGCCTCCCTGCCCCGGGTGCTGGGCCGGCTGGTGGAGCCGCTATCCCGCCTGGAGAGGAAGTACACTGTACTGCTCTTGCACGCTGGCATCGAGGGTACCATTCCCGGCGTCACCGAGCCGCTCCGACACGAGCACCTAGCCCCCCTTGCGGGGATGGTAGACTACGTGGCCCTCGGGCACCGGCACAAGCCGTTCGAGCGGCCGTCAGAGCACCCGCCGGTGTTCAACCCGGGGTCTCTCGAGACGGTGGCAGCGGACGAGGCCGACGAGGCGGGCGGGTGGTATGCAGTGGAAGTCGCCCCCGACGGACCAGGTCGCTGGCGCCACACCGCCGTCCATCGCCGGTCCTGTCGGAGGCCGTTCCTCCGCCTAGGCCTGGACATCAGCCTCCTCTCTACGCCAGAGCAGGTGGTGCAGGCCGTTCGAGACGCGGCGGGACGTCTGCCCGTGGCTGGTCGGCGCGCGCCTCTGGTTGACCTCAGCCTGTACGGCTCGCTCCGGTTCCTCCCCTCCGCCCTGAACCTCAGCCAGATCGCTGCCACCATCGAGGAGCTCACAGGCGCGCTCAAGGCTCTGGTCAGGAACCATGCCGTACCGCAGCAGGGCCCCACAGCACCGGGCACTGGGCTGACCCGAGCGGCCCTCGAGCACGAGGTTCTGCTCCAGGCCATCTCCCGGGACTCCCGCTATCGGTCCCGGGCGTCGGCTCTGGCTAGCCTGGCGGCTGACGTCAAGCGGATGGCGCTGGAAGGAGCAGCCGACGAGGTTGTGTTCCAGCGGGTGCTGATCGAGTCCGAGCCGACCACGAAGTAGGTGCGAGCTAGACAGTGATCCTGGCGGTCCACCTCGAGAACATCAAGTCCTACGAGCGGGGCGAAATCGAGTTCGCCCCGGGCACCAACGCCATCTGCGGACCTAACGGCGCCGGCAAGTCTACCCTCATAGAAGCCATCGGCTTCGCCCTTTTCGGCTCCCAGCGGGTGAAGCAGGAACAGCTAATCCGGAACGATTGCGCTCACGGCCGCATCGAGGTGCGTTTCATCTCCTCGCTGGACGAGCTGCCCTACACCGTCATTCGGGAGCTGCGGCGGGAGGGCGCCTCCACCGCGCGCATGCATGGCGATGCCCACGGCCTGACCGTTGCCGTGGGGGTGAGGGACGTGCAGGCCGAGCTGCTCCAGCACCTGGGGATCAAGGCCGGCGTGCGACCTTCGTCCCTGTTCGAAGGGGTGGTAGGAGTCCCTCAGGGGCAGCTGACCAGCGACTTCCTACTCTCACCCGGCCCGCGGAAGGCTCGCTTCGAGGAGTTGCTGGCCCTGCAGGAGTTCGAGGTGGCCTTTCAGCGCCTGTCCCGCCCCCTAGCCTGGGGCCGGGATCGGGTCTCTGTTACCCGCGGTAAGCTGGAAGCCCTCTCGGAGCGGATCCGGGATTCTCGAGGCGCGCGCGATGAGTTCGTGTCCGTTCAGGAGAGACTGGGAGACGCACGGCGGCAACTCTCCTTGCTGGAGCTGGAGTTGGCTGACGTGCGGAGGGCCCGTGAAAGCCTGGATCAGCAGGAGCAAGCGGCAAGGGAAGCCCACGAGCGTCTGGTTGCGGCCAGAGCCGCCTACCAGCTGGCCGTCCAGAGACGCGACGAGGCAGATCGGCGACGTCGGGAGGCCCAGGAAGCAGCCGAACTGGCTGAACAGGCCCGCGCCGGCCACGACCAGTACATAGAGCTCGAGGCCCAGGTGCGCCTTCTGGAGCAGCAGCGCGCCCAGCGCGACCGCCTCCGGGAGGAGTTGAGTGCTGTTGAGAAGACGGTGGCTCGCTTGGAAGCCGAACACCGGGCTCTCACCGACAGGCTAGAGCGCGTGGCCCGAGCGGAGACCGCCGCCGAGGCCCTTCGTCCAGCCGCAGCCCGGCAGACTCAGCTAGAGTCGCAACTGACGGACATCCGGCTGCGCCTGGCGATGCGAGAGGAGGTAGCCATCCGGTTGGCCGGGGTGGAGCAGAAGCTGGCCGACATCGCCCGACAGATCGAGGCTCTGGCTGATCGTCAGCAGGCGCTCTCGGCCACACCGGAACAGCTCCAGGCCGCTCAGGCTAGGCTGCAAGAGCTGAACTCGCAATTCGCCGCGGTGTCAGCGGAGGCCAGTCTCCTCGCAGCCAAGGTGGAGACGCAGCGCCGGGCAGCCGAGGCCGTTCGGCGTGGGGAGACGAAAGCCTGCCCCGCCTGTCTCCGCCCTTTCGACCGGCACGATGCGGCCGGCTTCCTTGAGCAGCTGGAGACCCAGCTGCAACAGGAGGACAAGACTCTGGCCCAGCTTCACAGGGAGGTTGATCGCCTGCGGCAGGAACGGCGCGCTCAACAACAGACGGTGGAGACAGCCCAGAAGCAGACCGACCAGTTGCGGCGGGCGGAGGCCGAGCTTAGAGCCAAGAGAGAAGAGCAGGTCCGTACCAGGCAGGAATCCGAGGAGTTGGCCGCCAGACTGGCGCTGCTGTCCGAGCTGGACCTTGAGGCCACCCGCATAGCGGAGGATCTGAAATCGCTCGGCGACCCCCGAGCCCGTCTGACGTCCGCTGAGACGCTCGTGGCAGAGAAGGAAGAGCTGCAGCAGGCGTATTCCCGGGTCCAGGCTGAGGCCGCAGCGGCGATGGAGGCTGCCACCCGTCTTGGGGCCCAGTTGGCCAGCCACGGGAGCCTCGATGAGTGCCTGTCAGCGGCGGCCGCCGCCCGAGACGGCCACCGCGAAGCGTTCGACACCTACCGCCGTGTTTCCACTCTGGCCGAGGAGTTGCCGGCCCGGCTGCGCCAGTACCAGAGCCAGGTCGAGGCGTTGAGGCGCGCTCAGGACGATCTCGAATGCGCCCAGGCTACGTCCGAGAGGCTGGGCCAGGCGTATGACCGGCAGGCGCATCAGGAGGCGAGAGCGCGCGAGCACCAGCTGGAGGTGGAACTGGCTCAGTCCACTTCCCTGGTCGCCGAGCTCGAGCGCCGCCTGGCAGAGGCGGACCGTCGGGTACGGGAACTGGAGAAGCTGGAGGAGCAGCGGGACAGCCTGCAGCGCCAGGTCGACCGGGACAGCAAGGGCGTGGAGACCCTTTCCTTCCTGCGAGAGACCATCCGTCGGACCGGCCCCGAGATCGCGCGGCTGGTTCTGGCCCGGGTATCCCAGAGCGCCTCGGCGACCTACGCTGAGCTCATGGGGGACTATGCCTCCGTCCTGGCCTGGGATGACGAGTATGGCATCAGCGTGCGACGCGCCGCCGAGACGCGGGAATTCGCTCAGCTCTCGGGAGGGGAGCAGATGGCCGCTGCTCTGGCGGTCCGCCTGGCACTCCTTCGCGAAATATCGGACGTGAGGATCGCCTTCTTCGACGAGCCCACCGTCAATCTGGACGAGGAACGACGCCACAGCCTGGCGGAGCAGATACGCAGCATCCGCGATCTGGACCAGCTCTTCATCATTAGCCACGACGATTCCCTAGAGAGCGTGACCGAGAACGTCATCCGAGTGCGCAAGGAGAACGGACTCAGCCGTCTGGAGCGAGGCTAGTGTTCGATCCCGCGCGAGCCGTGCAGGCCCTGGAAGCCAAGAGGGAGCTTCTCCTCCGCAGCGAACGCTCCCGCGCTCACGATGCCCTGGATGCCCAGCGCGCCTTCGCCTCCTTGGGCCAGCTCACTGCGGTGGAAGTGGAGACAAGGCTCCGGGACAACCGGTGGCCCGGAGCGCGCCTCACCGCGGAGCACGGCACCGTGACAAGCCAGGCGATACCATTCGGCCGATCCTTTGCCTCTCACCGGGATGCCCGCGAATGGGCGCTCTCAGCCCTTAGCGGCCAGCTCACCATCGCCGTGGATGGGTCCCAGGTCTCGCTGTCCGATGATTTGGACCTTCCGCTGGCCGCTGCCCAGGTGGGCTGGTACGTCAATCCTCACCTGGGGTCCGAACCCCACCAGAAGGACGTGTACCTGGAGCTGCTCGTGGGCGAGGAACTCCGTCCTGCCCGGCAGGAGTCGGTTCGTCTGGACCTTCTCCGCTTCCAACTGGAAGTGCGGCGCTGCCTGGAGCTCATGCGGGCCTTTGCCGACCGCGAGCCCCGTCCGGTTTGCTTCTTGGACGACCCTCTGGTGCTGCCCTTTGCCGGCGAGCATGGCACCGGCCGCCGCGAGGCGTACATTGCCAGCATCTCCACCTTGCTGGAGGAGTCCGAACGCCTGAGGGTGCCCCTCATCGGCTACACCGCCGACCCGTCCGCCCGGGACCTGGGCCACCTGCTCCACGCCGTGGGCGCGCTTCCCCGCGCCCCGCGCGTGGCCGATGCCCAGTTCGTAGGCCCGGTTCTGAGAAGCTGGGGCGATCGCAGCTGCGTCTACGTGTGCGCCCGCCCGGGAGCTTACCTGGACCAGTATGCCCGCTCCGATGGAACTTCTCTGGCCGACCAGATCGCCTTCTGCTACCTCCGGGCCACCCGCGACGGCCGCCCCTCCCGGCTGGAGTTCCCTCGCTGGCTGGTGCAGCATGCAGCCGAGCTCAGTCGGGTACTGGACGTGGTCCGGGCGGAGTGTATCATAGGTCTGGGGTACCCCTACGCCATCGAGGCCGCTCACGACACCGCTGTGCTCACGGGCGGAGATCGAGCCCGGCTCGCGCGTCTGTTCGCCCAGTACTGCTGGGATGCCGGCCTCCGCGCGGGGCCCACCGCCAAAGCCATCAGCAAGAGGCGCCGAAGAGGAGGCTAGCGTTGCGGCTGGGAAAGATCGTCTCGTCCTACTCCCACCTCCAGTACCGGTGCCAGATCTACACGCGCGGCGAGGTCCCCGACCCACCGGCGCCGGACGACTATGGGCTGGGGACGTACGTCACGGTGCCTCTGGGCGACGATCGCTCCCTGGTGGGCATCGTCTGCGACACCCTGCTGCACAACCCCGAGTACGCCGTCTATGGCCCTCGTCTCAGCACCCCAGAGGAGACGACAGTGTTCAGCCCTGATTACCTGGACGAGGCCCGGACCCTGGTGAGCATCATCGCCATCGGATACGTGGATAGCAGCGGCTGCCACCACGACCCGCCCCAGACAGCGCCCCTGCTCAATAGCGAGGTGCTCAGGATGTCTCCGGAGCAGGTCCGGAAGTTCCACCATGCCGACGATCAGGTCCGCCTGGGGTACCTTCCTCTGCTGATTGCCCTGGCCCGCACCACGCCCGTGATGACTCAGACCATCCTCCGCCTGCTCACCACTCTGGAGGAAGCGTTTCCCGACGGGCCCGCAAGTACCAGGCTGCGGCTAGTGAGACAGAACTTGTCGTGGCAGTTCCGCGTTCTCAGCCTAGCATGAGTGGATGGTGGGGCATGGGGAGTGGGCAGTGAGCAGCGCGGCAGAGCTCTCCTCCGGGTTATCCACTAGCCGCTGCCCGCCACCCAGCCCATAGGAGCGACCATGCCGGAGATGGATGCCTGCGTCGGACTGGCCAAAGGGCCTGGCGATAGGCCCCATCAGTTCACCTTCATCACCCCAGACAGCGACGACTCGCTCCCAGTGGGGGAGTACGTCTACTACGCCCTGCCGGAGGGGGAGGGGGAGTTGCGGGTGATCTGCCGCATAGACGAGCGCCGAGAGGCCCGCAACTATCCCAACGCTTTCCTGGCCCATCCGCTGGTGGCGCCAGGTGAACTGGCCGGGTTTATCGGTTACGCCGAGGAGGGCGATGAGCTGTTCGAACTCACCGCCAGCGTCCTCGGCTACTTCGATCCGACCCTGGGCGACTTCATGAACCCCCGCCGCCTGCCGCGCGTGGGGCACCCCATCTACCGGGCCCCCGCCGACCTGCTGCAGTCGGTCCTCAACCGCAAGCGCCCAGGGGAGCCCGGTGGCGCCTATATCGGCAGCCTACTCAGCCGCCCAGCCGATGAAGTGCCCATCGTGCTCGACGCCAGCCGCTTCACCTCCACCCACCTGGCCATCATCGCCGGCACCGGCAGCGGCAAGTCCTACCTAGCCGCCGTCGTGGTGGAGGAGCTGCTCCGCCCTACCAACCGCGCCTGTGTCCTCATCGTGGACCCGCACGGTGAGTACGGCTCTCTGGCCGAATTGAGCAATCTGGAGGAGTTCCACGCCGATGCCCAGGATGGGCTGGCCGAGTACCGACCTCAGGTCCGCGTCCTCTCGCCCGACGACGTGAAGGTGGCCTACCGCAGCCTGGAGCTGGACGATCTGCGCTATCTGCTCGGCCGCGACCTCACGGCCAAACAATCCTACGTCCTGGGCGTCGCCTTTCGGAACGCCGAGAGAGTCACCAAAGGGCTCTGGACCCTCACCGATCTCAAGAACGAGGTGGCCAACTGGGCTCATCAGGCTGCCAGCACTCCTGAAGGCGTCGGCGGTGCAGCCGCAGACGTGGACTCGAACGCTCATCAAACCGCTGCCGCTCTCAGCTGGCGACTGGAGAACGTTCTGGGGCGGAGCGAGAGCCGCATTTTCGACGATCACCGGGACCTGGCTCTGCAGGACCTGTTCCGCCCCGGCCAGTGCACCGTGCTGCAGCTCAGCCAAGTGTCGGAGCGCGAGCAGCAGGTAGTGGTGGCCACCATCTTGCGCCGCCTCTACAAGGCCCGCCTCGCCACGGAGAAGGCCCTGTCGGCGCCGGGAGACCCCACCTACCTGCCTTACCCCGCCTTCGTCATCCTAGAGGAGGCCCACAACTTCGCTCCCGCCGCCGCCGATCTGGTGACCAGCGAGCAGCTGAAGCGCATTCTGAGCGAGGGCCGCAAGTTCGGAGTGGGCATGTGCCTGATCAGCCAGCGCCCGGGCCGCCTCGACCCGGACGTGCTCTCCCAATGCATGACGCAGGTGCTGCTTCGTATCAGCAACGAGGTGGACCAGGCCCGGGTGGCCCAGAGCGTCGAGACGGTGGGACGCTCCCTCATGGATGAGCTGCCCGGCCTCTCCAAAGGGCAAGCCATCGTGGCCGGCATGGCAGTGAATACCCCGGTGCTAGTGAGGGTGCGGCAGCGACTCACCCGCCACCAGGCGCAGGACCCCGACGCGCCGGCACGATGGCGGGAACACTTCCGGAAGGAGGAGCTAGCCCGCCGCCAGCGCGACGAAGCCCTGCCACTGCACCGACCTCCCCCCTCCCGCGCCGAGCTGCTGTCCCAACTCTTCGGCGTGGAGGACGACGAGTAGGCGACGTCGATCGCTCGGGGCGCTGCTCCCCTCTCAGGCTTACTACAGGCTCGGGCGCAGTAGGCGTTCTGGTGCGGCGAAGGAATGAAGTCACAGCCGCTCAGGCCTCGAACACCACCATCTGGTGGCCCCGTACCTCGGGCACCACTACGCTGGCCCTCTCCTCCCCGTACTCCCAGCACAGGTCGCGCCCTTCGGGGGCCAGGTACACGCGTCGCGGAGGCCCTCCCAGCCGCACCGATAGCCTCACGTTCGAAAGCGGCACCACATCCTCGATTATGTCTATGTCGGGCGTGCGTCGCTCGGGCACGTAGTACAGCAGGTGGCACACCAGCCTTCCCTCCTGCCGCAACAGCGTCACCTGAGCCCCGGTGGGCACCTCTGCCTGAACCAGCTTGGCCGGCGCCACCGCCTTCAGGCAGCCCTCCACCAATTGGCGATAGGCCCGGCTTCCGTGCCGCCGATACGCGGAAAAGATAGGGCTGGCCAGGTATATGGCTCTGCCCCGCTGCACTATCGCCGGCCACTCCGTCACCGCCGCAGGCGGTGTCTGCCGGTGCGAGCAGAAGTGATCCCAACTCCTCTCGAAGTAGGGCCGCACGATCCGACCCAGGATCCTCGTGCCCTCCTCAGCCCGCACCAAGACTGGCGCCTCATACATCACGTGCTGCATCTCGGGGAGGCCGAGGTCTCGCTCCAGATCGAGGTAATGAGTGGTGTACTCCGCCTCGCCCGCGTACTCGATCCCCAGCACGTCGCCCAGGGCAAAGCCCTCGCTAGTGAGACTGCTCCGTCCGGAGGCCAGCAGCGACCCTCCTCCGTCCACGTACCGCCGCAGCTTCGTCCCGAGACCGGCTCCCACGGGCACCCGGTCCGGCAGTACGACGCAGGCAAACTGCTCCAGGTCCGCCTCCTGGTCCACCAGCTGGAACTGCCACTGGGACTCCAGCAGCATCCGCGTGGCTCCCTCCTCGGCAGCCACGTCCGCGCGCCGGTCCCAGCCCTCTGCCGCCACCAGCACGGCAACCTCCGGGATGGGTCGCGCCCCTCGACACCAGGGTTCCTTGGCCTCAACCGATCGGTAGACGTCGCCGATGCGTTCATAGGCCGCCGCTTCCAGCCTGCCTCGCGGATGGAGCTGGTCGCCGATGCTGCATCGGGCTCCCGTGGCCAGCATGCTGAAGACCTCGTACTCCAGCGCCGCCCGATTCTTGAGCCCACCGAAGTCGGCCCACGACTTGTGGAAGCGAGCGGTCATGCCCAGGAATTCGGTGCCGAGCGACTGCACATAGCGGGCGTACATGGGATAGTGCAAGTATCCCCACTCCCCTGAAGGGAGCGACTCCACTTCGATGTGGGTCATGTAGGGAAGCTCGGCCCTCAGACCGGAGTCGGCATCTCGCGCCAGCCTCACCCGGCCGTTGAAGAAGATGCCCGCCTCCGGCCGGTGCTCGCGCACCACGGCGCTCAAGCTGCGCATGGCACGTCGAGCCACATCGGCCGAGTACAGGCGCAAGTCGTCCTCATCCTGAGGGTTCAGCCCTCGGTCCACCATGCCATCCAAGCAGTACTTGCATACGCATCCAGGCGGAGCCTGGAAGATGATGTCGAAGAAGATGCCGTCCACTGGATACCGGCGTACCACCTCCTCCGTCTGGGCCGCGACGTAGTCCAGGTAGGGGCTATTCATGCAGAGGTACTTCCACCCGGCCTGGAAAGGTGGGTTGATCCCCGCCACTCCTGAGGGCGACACCTGTTGCCACTCTGGGTGTATGTGGGCCGCGTGCTCGTCCCACACCACCGAGATGTAGACAGGGGTGCGTATCCCCCGACGGTGACAGGCCCGGATCATGTCGCCCAGCAGGTCCCTCTCCAGAGCAGGGTGGACCACCCCCACCTCGGTGGGGTAGTAGGACATACCGTGGTGGCACTTGGCGAACACCGTCACCGAGTTGACCGCTGCCGCTGCCAGCCCATCGGCGAAGCGTACGGGGTCGAACTCCGAGGCCACGTCGGGAATCAGAGGAGAGGTGTGGAAGTCGAGGTGCACCTGCCTGAATGGAAGCTCGGCCATGCCGGCGACCTCCTGGTTGATGGTGGGCGCCTTATAGCATGGCCGAGCTGGCCCCTCAAGGCAGGCGTTGACTGGCTAGAGGCTACTCCTGCAGCTTCTGCCCGCAGTTGCTGCAGAACCGCGCCGAGGCCGGGTTGTCCGTGCCGCAGTTGGGGCACTTGATGCTGCCCAGCGCCGTCCCGCAGTTGGTGCAGAACTTCGCCCCCGGCTGGTTCACCGTCCCGCACTTGGGGCACGTCACTCCAGAGGCAGCCTGCGCCGGACCGGCCTGAGCCTGTGGGCCACCACGGATGGCTTCGCCCAGCTCCCGGGCCACCACGGCGCCCAGCCCGACGCCGGCGCCCAGACCGACGCCCGCCCCTGCCAGCCCCCCTTCCCCACCTCCGCCGGCCTGGGCTGCGTCTCCCAGGGCTCGAGCGGCCTTGAACTGGAGGTAGGCTTGCATGTTGCCAATGGCTCCCATGGCTGCCCGCTCGTCAATAGCCTTGGAGGTCTCCTCGGTGGGCGTGATGGAGCCAACGTACATGCCCTTCAGGTCCAGGCCCAAAGCCCTGAAATCGTCCAGCAACCGGGCCCGGATCGCCGATGCCAGCTCGTCGAAGAGGGCGGGCAGGTCGAAGAGCGAGGTCGCCACCTCCCCCAGGACATCGGTCAGCCGACTGACGATGATCCCCCGCAGGTAGTTGGCGATCTGAGGCGTGGTGTAGAGGCCCTGCGTACCCACGATCTTGTTCACGAAGAGCTGCGGGTCAGACACAGCGGTAGCGTAGGTGCCGAACGCCCGCAGCCGCACTATCCCCAGCTCCTTGTCCCGCAGGGGAATGGGGTTCTCGGTGCCCCACTTCAGGTCAATGAAGTCCCGGCGGCTAACGAAGTAGACCTCAGCCGTGAATGGGGTGCGCCCGCCGAAGGGTATGTTCACCAAGCCGGCCAGCAGCGGGATGTTGGCCGTGGTCAGGGTGTGCCGGCCGGGGCCGAACACGTCCAGGGCCTTCCCATCGCGGAAGAACACCGCCCACTGGCTCTCTCGAACCACCAGTTGCGAGCCCAGCCGGAAGTCCCCCGGTCCAAACTCGGGGACCCGGTGCACCATCTCGTTGCCGGTCTCGTCTATGAACTCAACTACGTCAAACACCCTGGCCATCCTAGCCTCCCTATGCTACATGTCGCAGCCGGCGCTCCCAGTGACGGCCGGCGCCTCGTCTCCGGCCCACCTTCTCCTAACCCAGGGACACCAGCGCCTCCCGGCGCTCGTCCCACCGTCGCCGTATGTCAGACACCACCTGGAGCAGAGCCGCCGAAGCCTTGCGCACGGACTCGGAGTCTCCTACCGCCGACTCCACCGCGTCCACCGCTTCCCGGAGAGCCGGAAGCTCGTCCAGAAGCCCGGCATCGTGCTGGTACAGGGCATTCAGCTCTTGCTCGCCGACCTTGATGGCGTCGAACAGCCCGGCGTACCCGTAGGAGGCAGTGCGAATGGTGTCCGACAACGTCTCAAGTCGGCGCACGGCCAGGTCCAGGTCGCCGAGAAGGCTCAGGCCCCCGCCCCGAGTGAGCGATCGCTCGATTTCGAGCACCCGGTCCCTCTGCTCGTAGAGCTCCTTGCTGAGCCGCTCTCTCAGCAGGCGATCCGCCTCGCGCGCCAGTTCGCGCTCCTTATACCCCCGGTACCCCGGGATCTGCCTTACCAGGCGCTCGAAGCCGCCCAGGTCGCCCTCGATCCTTTCCCGGTAGTCCATTTCGCGCCTCCAGAGATGGCTCAGCCTCTAAGAAAGATCTCCGACCCGCAGTACGGGCACTGGACAACGCCCTTGCCTGCCAGTTGTAGCTCACCGCCGCAATTGGGGCAACGGTCGGACGGCATGTCGGCGGCCTGCCGGCTGTAGAGCACGCCGCGCTCCCAGTTGACGTAGCCGGTGAAGAGCCCTTTGCCCACCAGGTCATAGATGTAGTCTCTGAGCGTGTCCCGCGTCACCTTCAGTTCCAGCACCGCCGACGGGATGTCTACCTGGCCCCGGGTCTGGACCATGTTGAGGAGCTGCCTCTCCTTCTGCACCTCGGCCATGGCTCGCTCCTCCTGCCGACCCTTGATGAGCAGGAAGGCTCCGATGGCGACCAGGGGCAACGTCCCGAAGAGCAACGCCATGCCGATGCCGAGCACGGGGGCAGCCAGGTCCTCGTACCGCCCACTGGCGACACCGGCGCCCACCCAGAGCGCCACCACCAGAAGCAGCGCCACACCGGCGCCCACCAGAATGAGGCCAAGGACCCTGCCGCTATTACGCATAATGTGCCTACCTCCCTATCGGGCGCCCGATCCGCCCCCGCCTCCGCCACCGCCACCAAATCCGCCGCCTCCACCACTCCAGCCCCCGCCCCCGGACCCGCTGCTGCGGGGCTGGCTGGTGAGGGTGCTGGAGGCCGAGTTCAGCATGCTCTGCAGCCCGTCGCTCATGCTCTGCAGCGAAGCCGACATGCTGTTGCTCATCCCCTGCAGAGAGGGCATTGCACCGCCCGTCTGCGAGACCGGAGTGGGACCAGCCGCAGTCTCCCTGGGATAGGGCCGTCCACCCCCGTAGATGACGGGAGGATAAGGGTGGTACCAGGTGGGCGCCGGCGCCTCCACCCGACTGAACTTCCTGATGTACTCCTTCTCCATGCCGAAGGCGATGGCATAGGGGAGGAAGCGCTCGAAGATGGACTTCTTCTCTCCCAGGTCGTCGTAGCGCTCGATGTCCTCCAGGTACCGCTTGAACGCCTGCCACCGAGCGGCTTCCTCAGCCCCCGCCTCCGATTTCCGAGGCATGGCCGACCCGACGATGGTGAGCAGCAGAAAGCCAATTCCCGAAGCCAGAGGGAGGCAGAAGAAGGTACCCGCGTACTGGGAGATAAACACGGAGAGGCAGAGGAAGGCTACGAAGCTCAGCACGATGCCCGCTATGCCGAAGCCTTGCCACCGGGCCCGGACTTTCTCGGGGTTGCCGTGGAAGAAGCCCTGCTGCGTCAGCTCCTCGTACATGTCCCGGGCGATGCGAGGGATCGCCTGGTAAAACCGGTTCTTCAGCTCGGATAGCCTGACTTCGGTCTTCTGCCCAAACAGCTGAGAGACAAGGGTGGATTCGTACTGGCTCAGGTCTGCTCCACCACCAAGCCGGCGATAGACGAAGTCGCGCCGCTCGCCGATACCGAGGAAGCCGGGTTGCTGGGTCTCCTCGATCTCCAGAACTCCCCGACGGCCCAGATCCACGATGGTGGCCAGGATGTCCTGGATGTCCACCTTCTCGTCCACCAGCGCGCCGGCCAGCCCGGGCCTGAGGTCCGAGGGCGGCTCTGACAGGTACTCGGCTACCACGCCGACTGGCTTGTCTCGACCCCGGCTATACCAGAGGGCCACCACCCCGCCGATGCCGCCCACCAGCGTCAGGATGGACAGGGCCAGAAGCCCAAGCTCCACCACCGGGCGCCATCGCTCGTTGTAGTCAACCAGCCGATCGGCAGCTGCCTGCCAGGACGGGGGACGGGCCTGCACCAGCCCATGGGGGAACTGGACGCGCAGCTCCACCGACTGGTTGGCTGGCAGTCCCTGCACCCGAGCCTGGACGGTGCGCGAGTCCACCTGCTCGATGGGCACGGTGGCCGGATTGGAGGCAAGCCGCAACTCCTCAGGAGCCACGCTACCCGGCAGGCGCACCGTGATGGTGCCCTGGTCTATGCGACCGGGCCGGTCACCGGCGTAGAAGAACCACCAGAACTGGTCCCCCTCTTCGTAGATGCGAAGCCCCCCGATCACGCGATATCGCAGAGTGAAGGTGCGTTCGGCGTTGGCCGTGGGTGGGAACCACCAGAGCACCTCAAATTGGTCATCCACGGTGGCCAGGTAGCCGTGCTCCCGCTCCGATGACACCGGCGTGTACGCCCGCTCCCCCTCGAACACAGAGACGTCGCGGACGTCCTCCAGGCGATCCATGTCGAAGGAGAAGTAGCCCTGGCTGAAGCTTCCGGAGTCGAACGAGAAGGCCATGGTCACCTCGAAAAGCATGTCACCGTTCTCGAGGATGTCCACGGTGTAGTCGTAACGGTTCCAGTGGAAGGACTTGCCCGTCTGCGCGGATGCCGCAAGCGTGCCGCGCGCCAGGAGCAGCCCCAGCGCCAGCAGGACGACCCAGATCCAGCTCAGAGCCATCCTCGGTCGCCTTGACCTCAGTCTCATTGCTCACATCCTCCCAGTGCCGCGTCGCCTGCTGGAGCCACTATACCACGGTCGGCCCTCGGTGCCACGCCGCCGTACCATCCCGAGGGCCAGAACGGCGGTAGGCCGCCCTGGCCCACCGCCGTTGTCTCTGCCGCCGCGTTCGCCTTGCTTCTAGCGCTTGGTATACTGAGGCGCTTTGCGGGCGCGCTTCAGGCCCGGCTTCTTGCGCTCTTTCATGCGCGGATCGCGGGTCAGAAAGCCTCCGCGCTTGAGGGTGGGCCGCAACTCGGGATCGAACGCCAGCAGCGCTCGAGCGATACCGTGCCGTACGGCCCCCACCTGCCCGGAGATGCCACCGCCCTCAACCTTCACCACCACGTCAAAACTATCGCGCAAGTTGGCAGCGATCAACGGTTCCAGCAGGGAATCCATATCGCCCTCGCGCGGAAAGTACTCCTGTGCCGCTCGGCCGTTCACCACCACCGTGCCTTGACCCGGGTATAGCCTGACCCGAGCGCTGGAGGTCTTCCTGCGGCCGGTTCCATAATGGTATGCTTGTTCCGCCATTCACTTCCCTCCCACTCTTCGCGTGCTGGGCTCTAAATCTCCAAAGGCTCCGGCTTCTGCGCCTCGTGCGGATGGGACTCACCGGCATAGACCTTGAGCTTGCCCAGCTGGTGTCGCCCTACCCTGTTCTTGGGCAACATCCCTTTCACCGCCGTCTGGATCACCCTTTCGGGGTAGCGCCGCAGCTGATCACGCAAGCTGATGCTGCGCAAGCCGCCGGGGTACTGAGAATGCCGGTAGTACGTCTTCTGCTCGAGCTTGCGCCCCGTAACGCGCACCTTCTCCGCGTTCACGACTATGACGAAGTCACCCACGTCCATGTGCGGCGAGTACGTGGGCTTCGTCTTCCCCGAGAGCACCTTGGCCACTTCACTCGCAAGCCGTCCGAGGGTCTTGCCCTCAGCATCCACCACGTACCACCGTCGCTCTATGTCATTAGGGGTAGGTGTAAACGTCCTCACTGCCGAACTCCTCATCCCGATGTGGCGTTAGTGGGCCGGAACCAACGGATCGCAGCTCCACCAGCACCCCGTACCCAGCCCCAGTCGGCCCCTGTCGTAGGCCACGCCCTCGAACGTGAGCCCCTTGGCCGGAACTGCCGGCCCGATGCCCGCGCACTCCGGCCCGCCGTCTACCAGCAAGCCGGCCTGCTCCACGGATGTCCGGCCACGCCCGACATCCAGTAGAGTCCCCACCAACCGACGGACCATCCGCCGCAAGAACGCGTCCGCCTCCACCACTATGGCCAGGTGCTCGCCGCAACACTCGAGCTCCAGCCTGGTCACGGTGCGCACGGTGTGGTTACCCTGCGGAGCTCGCCCAAAGCAACGGAAATCGTGGCGCCCCACAAGGTTCCGCGCCGCTGCCCGCATGCCGCTGACGTCCAGCCGGTAGGGAACCTGATGGCTAAACCTCTCCCAGATGGCCGACCTCCGCGGTCGCTGCAGTATTCGGTAGCGATACCGGCGAGCTTCGGCCCAGAACCGCGGGTGGAACCCATCCGGTGCTGGCGCTGCCTCCCGAACCGAAACGTCTCCGGGCAGCAGGGCACACAGGGCGTTGGCAACCTCCTGGCCGGACATGGTTCGTCGCAAGTCGAAAGCGGCCACTTGCCCGCTGGCATGTACGCCGCGGTCAGTGCGTCCCGCCAGGATCGCCCTAACTGGGCGCCCGTCCAGCCGCGCCAGAGCCGACTCCAGTTCACCCTGGACTGTCCTGCCGCGCCCCTGCACCTGGGAACCGTGGAAAGCGGTACCGTCGTACTCCAGTACCGCCAGGAACCGTTGCACGATCCGGACACTCGCACCGGCTAGTCCACTAGCTCCAGGAAGACCATCTCGGCTCCGTCGCCTTGCCGCCGGCCCAATCTCAGCAGACGCGTATAACCGCCCTGCCGGTTCGCGAACCGTCGCCCGAACTCGCCGTCCTGAAACAGCTTGCGCGCCACAGTCTCATCGGTGAGAGTGGCCGCCACTTGGCGGCGGGCGCTCAGATCGCCCCGTTTGGCCAGCGTCACCAAACGCTCCGCCTCCGACCGAATGGCCTTAGCCTTGGCTTCCGTAGTACGTATGCGCTCGTGGCGGAACAGCTCCGTCAGCAGAATGCGAAAGAGCGCCTTGCGCTGATCTCTGCTTCGGTCCAGCCGCCGGCCGCTTACCCTGTGCCTCATCTCAGCAACTCCGAATCACGATGTGCCTTCGCCGGCGGGCTCGCCCTGCATCTCCTGGCCCTCACCGTCGACCTCCGTGGGCTGGAAACCTTCCGGTGGTGGGTACAGGCCGCGATCCGTCAACTTCTCCTTCAGTTCCTCCAGAGACTTGCGCCCGAAGTTGCGGATCTCGAGGAGCTCGTTCTCATTGACGACCAGTTTGGAGAGGACCTGGCCCACCGTGGATATGCCGGCCCTCTTGAGGCAGTTGTAGGCCCGCACATTCAGGTCCAGCGCCTCTATGGGAGTGTCCAGCGACGCTTCCAGCGCCTCAGCCTCCGTCTCGGGCTCCTCCTCGGCACGCACCTCCACCGACTCGGCCATGGTCACCAGCTGGAAGTGCTCCACCAGCATCTGGGCCGCTTCGCTCAACGCCTTCTCCGGGCTAACCGTGCCATCCGTCCATACTTCTATCACCAGCCGGTCGAAGTCGGTGGTGGGGCCCACTCGCTCCCGCTCTACGCTGTAGGTAGCGCGCCGAATGGGGCTGAAGATGGCGTCTAGCGGGATCTCCCCGATGGGAAGGCTACCTCTCTCTTCCGAAGGCGAGTAGCCCTTCCCGGTAGACACGGTGACTTCCATTTCGAACTCGGAGCCACCCGAATCCAGCGTCAACAGATGCTGCTCCGGGTTGAGGACGTCAATCCCCGCCGGCGCTTCCAGGTCCCCTGCTGTCACCTCGGCCGGCCCCCGGACGCGCAAGCGGGCCCGGCCCGAATCTGTCCCCTCCAGCCGGAATCGAACCTGCTTCAGGTTCAGCATCAGCGTCGTCATATCCTCGCGAGCGTTGGGGATGGGAGAAAACTCGTGCTGGACGCCCATCACCCTCACCGAGGTAGCCGCGGCACCAGATAGCGAAGAGAGCAACACGCGACGCAGTGCATTGCCCAGGGTCAGCCCATAGCCCGACTCCAGAGGACTGATGACGAAACGACCGTACTGCTTGGATACGGCAGTGGCCTCTATCTTCGGGAATACTTTGTCCACCAAGTGAAATACCCTCCTGGGCTAGTCCGAACAGACCAAGCGATCCCGCCTCATCGGCTGTAGTACTCAACAATAAGCTGCTCGTCGAGCGGGACCTCGATGTTCTCCCTCTCCGGCACTGCCCTGACTACCACCGAGAGCGACTCCGGGTCGGCGTCCAGCCAGTCCGGCACCTGAACCAGACCACCGCTCTCGCGAACGAAGTCGAAGATGGCGGAATCGCGGCTGCCATCCCGCACACGTATGACTTCCCCAGCGTTGACCAGGTATGAGGGGATATCAACCTTGCGCCCATCGACCTCGAAGTGGCCGTGGCGCACCAACTGGCGGGCCTCGGCGCGCGAGCGCGCCAGCCCAGCCCGGTAGACAACGTTGTCAAGGCGGCGTTCCAACAAGACCAGCAACGCCTGACCGGTCTGCCCTGGCGAGCGGGACGCCTCGGCGAAGTAGCGTCTAAACTGCCGCTCCATCACACCATATAGCCGACGCGCCTTCTGCTTCTCCCGCATCTGCAGCGAGTACTCAGACTCGGACCGCCTGCGGAACTGGCTCGCTCGCCCGTGCTCTCCCGGCGGATACGAACGTCTCTCCACGGCGCACTTGTTGCTGTAGCAGCGTTCACCCTTGAGGAACAGCTTTTGTCCCTCGCGGCGGCACAACTTGCACACTGAATCCGTATACCTACCCATTCTCCCTCCCTATCTCGTGCCCATGCCGCGACCGACCACTAGATGCGCCGCTTCTTGGGCGGCCGGCATCCGTTGTGCGGGATCGGGGTCACGTCCGACAGGGAGCGCACAGTGATGTCCGAACCCTGGAAGCTGCGCACCGCCGCCTCGCGACCGGGTCCGGGGCCCTTGACCATGACGTCTATCTCGCGCACCCCAAAGTCACTGGCAGCACGCAGGACCGCCTGCGCTGCCAGCTGGGCCGCGTAGGGAGTGCTCTTGCGCGAGCCCTTGAACCCCACCGCTCCAGCGCTGGACCAAGCCAGCACGTTGCCGTCCGGATCAGTCATGGTAATGATGGTGTTATTGAAGGTAGCGGTGATGTGCGCCTGCGCCACCGGCACCGTTCTGCGCTCACGGCGAGGCCGGCCTCGCGCCGCAGCTCCTCTTCTTCGACCCATCTAGTCTCTCCTAGTAGCCTCTATCAACCGCCGACGGACCAAGCCCTACTTCTTGGCCCGAGCGCGCCGACGACCGGCCACCGTCTTGGGACGACCACGCCGCGTGCGCGCGTTCGTCCGCGTGCGCTGGCCGCGAACCGGTAGGTTCCGGCGGTGCCGCAGCCCCCGGTAGCTGCCGATCTCCACCAACCGCTGAATATCCATGGCCACCTGGCGACGCAGGTCTCCCTCCACGCGATAGTTGCGCTCGATGAGCTCGCGGAGCCGATTGCTCTCGCTCTCGGTCAGCTCACGCACTCGCGTGTCGGGATCTACTCCCGCCTGCGCCAGGACCCGACGGCTGCTCGAGCGCCCAATACCGTATATGTACGTCAGCCCTACCTCGACTCGCTTGTCCCGCGGCAGGTCCACTCCGGCTATACGAGGCATGCTTCCTCTCCCTCTTCCCTAATCGTGCAGCGACTAGCCCTGGCGTTGCTTGTGCCTTGGATTGGTGCAGATCACTCGCACCACGCCACGCCGCCTGATGATCTTGCACTTGTCGCATCGTTTCTTGACCGATGGCGATACTTTCATCTGACTCACACCTTCCTACTCTGCCGTCAACACGATGGGCTCACCGTCAGTGACTGCCACCGTGTGCTCGAAGTGGGCCGACAGGCTGCCATCTTGCGTGACCACCGTCCACCCGTCGCTCTTGATGCTTACACCGGGACCACCAGCCGTGAGCATGGGCTCGAGCGCCATGGTCATCCCCGGGCGTAGCCTGAGCCCCGTCTTCGGGACACCGAAGTTCGGCACCTGGAACCCCTCGTGCATCTCACGCCCGATGGCGTGGCCGGTGAAGTCTCTGACCACCGAGTAGCCGTGCTGCTCCCCGCAGCTCTGGATGGCAGCGGAGATATCTCCCAGCCACCCACCAGCGCGCGCCCGAGCAATGCCTGCCTCCAGCGCCTGGCGAGTGACGGTAAGCAGCCGCTCCGCCTCCTCGCTGATCTGCCCCACGCCCAGAGTGACTGCGGCGTCCCCATGCCATCCTTCCAGGATGACCCCAACATCAACGCTGACGATGTCGCCCTCGCGCAGCACCCGCGACCCGGGAAGCCCGTGGACTACTTCCTCGTTGACCGATATGCAGCTGGCCGCCGGGTAGTCCGGCGCCCCAGGCACCAAAGCCGGCACCCCCTTGAACGAAGGGATACCACCCGCACCGGTGATGACCTGTTCCACCACGGCGTTCAGCTCACCGGTGCTTATCCCGGGCTCCAGTGCAGACGCCACTTGGCGCAGCGCCTTGGCAACTACCCGCCCAGCCCGACGCATGGCCTCGACCTCGCTGGCGCTCTTGAGCCGAACTGGCGGCCGGCGACTACGTATGCTCGCCCGCCGCATCACGGATCCTCTCCAGCAACTGGGCGTACACCTGCTCGATGCCCTGCTCGCCGTCCACCTCAGCCAGCAGCCCTCTCTCCCGGTAGTACTCGATCAAAGGCGCCGTCTCTTCTAGGTAGACATCAATCCTTCGCTGCTGTGTCTCGGGAGTGTCGTCACTGCGCTGGTATAACTCGCCGCCACACTCATCGCACACGCCCTCTTGGGCGGGAGGGTTGTACAGCATGTGGTAGACGTCGCCACACCTCCGGCACACCCATCGGCCAGCCAGCCGCGCCAGCAGCTGCTCCGTGCTGACCTTGATGTAGAGCGCCACCATCACCTGCTGGCCCCGCTCAGCCAGCAGAGCATCCAGGGCCCTGGCCTGCTCCACAGTGCGAGGGAACCCGTCCAGGATGGCACCGTCCCGCGCATCCGGCTGCTCCAGACGCTCCTGCACCATCCGGATGGTAACGTCGTCCGGCACCAACTGCCCCTTGTCCATGTAGGACTGCGCCAGCTTGCCCAAAGGGGTCTGCTGCCTGAGGGCAGCGCGGAACAGGTCGCCGGTGGCAATGTGCGGGAGGCCCAACTCTTCTTGTAGCCTCTCCGCTTGGGTGCCTTTACCCGCTCCCGGGGCGCCCAGGAGCACGATGTAACCACGTGCCAAAGTATACATTATGGGTTCACCTTGCTACCGACGCAAGAATCCTTCGTATCGCCGCATAAGCAGCTGAGCCTCTAGCTGCCGCATCGTATCCAGCACCACACCTACCACGATCAGCAGGCCGGCACTAGTGATCAGCATGGTGTTAGTCTCGGCTATGCCTCGCACCAGCCACGGCAGCACGGCCACCGTCCCCAGAAAGAGCGCTCCCACCAGCGTGATCCGCTGCACCACGCCGTTCAGGTACTCCTCAGTCCGCCGGCCCGGCCTGATGCCGGGAATGAACCCGCCTTGGCGCTGTAGCATCTCCGCCAGGTTCTGCTGCCGGAACATGACATCGGTGTAGAAGTAGGTGAAAGCCACCACCATCAGAAAGTACGTGATCCAGTACATGTTGCCATTAGGGCCCAGGTTCTGGGACACGAAGGTGCCCAGATCGCTCACGAACTTGGACCCCGATACCGCCAGGTAGCTGGCGATGGCGCTGGGGAAGATCAGTATGGCCTGCGCGAATATGAGCGGGATCATCCCGGCCGAGTTCACCTTCAGCGGTACGTGTGTCGCCTGCCCTCCCGCCACGCGGAGCCGGTTCCCCCTCATGGCCACCACCCGACGCCCGTACTGCACCGGGATGCGTCGCTCGCCTTCCTGCACCACCACGATGACGCCTACGGTGATGATGGTGACTATCAAGAACATGATCAGACCAGAGACATCGCCCAACACCAGCCGAGCCACGTTCGCGGGCACTTGGGCCACGATACCGCCCAGGATTATGATCGAGATGCCGTTCCCAATGCCTTCCTGGGATATCAGCTCCCCCAGCCAGATGGCTAACATGGTGCCAGCAACCAGGCTAGCCAGAATGGAGAGGGACACCAGAGTAGATGCCCCCAGCCCAAACTGGTTCAGCACCCCGTACTGCATCATCAGGGCAGCCTGGGCCACGCCTTGAAGCAGGGCGAGCGGAATGGTCAGCAGGTAGGTGTACAGCGTGGTCTTGTGCCGCCCTGCCTCTCCCTCGCGAGCGAGAGCCTGAAGCCGAGGGATCAGAGGGGTCAGCAACTGGATCACGATCTGGGCCGTGATGTAGGGGTACACCCCTAGCGCCATCACCGAGAACTGAGACAGCGCCCCGCCCGAGAGCAGGTTCAGGAAGTTCAGTACCTGACCCGCCCCCGAGACCCCGCTGAAGGCAAAGCGCAAAGCCTCCCGGTCCACCCCCGGCACCGGCACATGGGCCGCAAACCGGTATACCACCAGGATGCCCAGTGTGAACAGGATCTTCTTGCGCAGGTCCGGCATGCGCAACGCATTGCGAAGCGCCTCAATCATCTCTTCCTGCCTCTACCCTCGCGGCCCCAGCCCCAGCACTGGATCAGCTCTCCAGTAACTCGGCCCGGCCGCCCGCCGCTTCGATCTTCTCCCGAGCGCTGGCGGAAAAGCCGTGCGCCCAGACAGTGAGCGGGCGATCCAGCTCGCCCTCGCCCAGAACCTTGACCCGTGCCTCAGCCTCCTTGATGATGCCAGCGCGAGCCATGTCCTGCGGGGTGATCACTGACTGCGGCTCGAACTCCGCCAAGCGGGCCAGATTCACCGGGGTGTAAGAGACTCTGCTGAGAGGCGTGAACCCGCGGCGCCAGGGGAGACGTCGGACCAGGGGCAACTGCCCACCCTCGAAATAGGGTGGCTTGGCCCCGCCCGAGCGCGACTTCTGACCTTTCGTGCCTCGTCCCGCCGTCTTGCCCTGCCCAGCAGCGATGCCTCGCCCCACTCGCTTTCTTCGTTTGCGAGACCCCTCTCGGGGACCCAAGTCGTGCAGCCTCATGTGGCCCTCAGCTCCCTTGTTCCACAATCTCGACCAGGTGCGTCACCGCAGACGCCATGCCCCTCACCACCGGACCGTCCGTCTTGGTCACTTCCTGGCCCAGCTTGCGCAAGCCTAGCGCCCGAAGCGTCCGCTTGTGCTCCTCCTTCGCCCCAATAGGGCTCTTGACCAGGCGTATCACGATCCGCCCACTATCATTCATCGTTCTTTCTCTCCCAGAAGGGGCGCACTTCGGCCTCGTTCTTGCCCCGCATCCGCGCGTACTCCTCGGGATCACGGAGCTGGCTCAGAGCGTCCATGGTCGCTAGAACCACGTTCAGAGGGTTGCGGCTGCCCATGGCCTTGGACAGGAGGTCGTGCACTCCGGCAGCCTCCACCACCGCCCGCACCGGGCCTCCGGCGATCACGCCCGTTCCCGGTGCAGCCGGACGCAGTAGCACCTTGGTGGAACCATGCCTCCCCGTCACCGGATGCGGTATCGTCCTGCCCCGGAGAGGCACGTCCACCATCGAACGCCGGGCCCGGTCCATGCCCTTGCGGACTGCCGAAGGGACTTCCCGCGCCTTTCCCACGCCCATGCCTACGCGGCCTCTATTGTCACCGACGACCACCACAGTGCGGAAGCCGAAACGCCGGCCTCCCTGCAGCACCTTGGCCACGCGGTTGATCTCGACCACGCGCTCGTCGAACTCCTCAGCCTCGGGATACCCCCTAGCGGCCATCATACCTCCTGGCAAGTCTCACCGACGCTCGCGCGTCAGAACTCCAGTCCACCCTTTCTGGCAGCCTCCGCCAGCCTCTCGATGCGGCCGTGGTAAGCATACCCGCCCCGATCAAAGACCACCTTGGTGATCCCTTTCTCGCGAGCCCGCTGCGCTACCGTCTCGCCCACCAACTCGGCCTGCTGCATCTTGGGCAGCTCCGCCAGCCTGGCTCTGATCTCCGGATCCAGAGTGGACGCCGAAGCCAAGGTATTGCCCTGGGTGTCGTCCACCAACTGCACGTATATGTGCTTCAAGCTGCGGAACACGTTCAGCCTCGGCCGCTCCGGGGTACCCATCACCTTCTGCCTCACCCGAGCGTGGCGACGCTGACGCGCCAGATTCTTCTTCCGCACATTCGCCATGACCCAACTCCTCGGCTGCCTGGCTTCGCAAAATGAACAGCCGGCACGTTCTCCTGATAACTACGAGGCACCGGCTTTCCCGGCCTTGCGGCGCACCTGCTCGCCCACGTAGCGGATGCCCTTGCCCAGATAGGGTTCGGGTGGGCGCGCGTCGCGAATCTTGGCCGCCATCTCACCCACCTGCTCCTTGTCCAGCCCCTCAACGCTTACCTGACGCCCAGAGCGGTCCACGGAGAAGGTGATCCCGGCCGGAGGCCTAAACCTCACCGGGTGCGAGTAGCCTACTAACAGCACCAGGTCAGTCCCCTGCAGCTCGGCGCGGTAACCGGTGCCCTCGATCTGAAGGTCCTTTCGAAAACCCTCCACCACCCCGGTGACCATATTGGCGAGCAGGGCCCGTGTGAGCCCGTGCAAAGCCCGGTGGCGGGGCTGATCGCTGGGCCGCTCGACCCTCAGTTGGCTCCGGCCATCGCTCTGCTCCACAACGATGGACATCTCAGAGCTGAATGTACGAGCCAACTCGCCCCTGGGACCGCGTACCTCAACGTGCGGCCCGTCGACCTTCACTTGGACGCCGGCCGGTATGTCAATCGGTTTCTTGCCTATGCGAGACATCTCTCACTCCCCTCGGGTACGAACGACCGCGCCCTACCAGACCTGGCAGAGGACTTCACCGCCGACCCGACTGCGCCGAGCCTGCTCGTCCGTCATCACGCCCAAGGGCGTAGTCAGTATGGCGATGCCCAGGCCACTCATCACCCAGGGTATCTCGTGCCGCCCGCAATAGGCCCTTCTGCCCGGTCGGCTCACCCGCTTCATCCCCGTGATCACCGGTTCCTTGTCTTCTGTGTACTTGAGCCAGATCCGCAGAGTGGATCGGGCCCCGTCCCGGATGATCTCGTAGTTGCGGATATAGCCCTCTTCCTTCAAAACCCGGGCGATCTCCGCCTTCATCCTGGATCCGGGCATGACCACATGGCTCTGATTCACCATGAGGGCATTCCGTATGCGGGCGAGCATGTCAGCAATCGGGTCGCTCGTGGTCATCAACCTACTCCACCTTCCCCATTCCACCCCATGTCACCAGCTCGACTTACGCACGCCCGGGACCCTGCCCTCGAGCGCCTCGCGCCGGAAACATATACGGCAGAGACCGAAGCGCCGCATGTACGCCCGTGGCCGGCCACACATGGCACAGCGATTCACCACCCGCGTGGGGTACTTGCGCCTCTTCTCCCTGGCAATCATCGATTTCTTCGCCACATTCCCTCCGCCAAACTCAGACGCTGCCCGCTCAAGCGGCCATAGCGAACGGCATGCCCATCAGTTGCAGCAGCCGACGGCCTTCTTCGTCCGTCCTGGCCGTGGTCACGATGGTAATCTCCATGCCGCGCACCTGGTCTATCTGGTCGTAGTCTATCTCGGGCCAGACGAGCTGTTCCCGCAGGCCCAGGGTGTAGTTGCCTCGCCCATCAAACGAGTCCGGCGAGATGCCGCGAAAGTCACGCTGCCGGGGAAGGGCCACATTGATGAGGCGATCGAGGAAGTCATACATGCGGCTCCCTCTCAACGTCACTTTCACTCCCACCGGAGCACCCTCGCGCAGCCTGAACGACGCAATGGACTTCCGCGCCCGCCGCACGGCCGGCTTCTGCCCGGTGATGGCCGCTACGTCCCGCGAAGCCGCGTCCAGGGCATTGGCGTTGGTCAGCGCTTCGCCCACGCCGACGTTCACCACCACCTTCTCCACGCGCGGCACCTGCATGACGTTGGTGTAGCCGAACTCCTCCATCATGCGGGGGACGATCTCCGACTCATACAGGTCTTTGACCCTTGGCATCTAACTGTCTCCCGCCTACTCGATAGTCTCGTTGCATCTCTTGCAGAAGCGCACCATGCGCCCGTCCGCTGTCACCCTTATCCCGACCCTACTGGGCGCGTCACACGTCGGACATACTAGAGCCAGGTTCGACAGGTGCAGCGGTGCCTCGCGCTGGATGATCCCTCCGTCGCGCTCTCGCGTCCGCCTCTCATGCACCTTCACCAGGTTCAGGCCCTGCACCACGGCTCGCTCGCTCTTAGGATCTACTCGCAGCACCTGGCCGCGCATCCCTCGATGCTCGCCACTTATGACCTCGACCGTGTCGTCTCGTCGTATCTTCCTCACCGGTACCTCCCTCGTAGCTCTACAAGGCTTCCGGGGCCAGCGAGACTATGCGCATGAACCCCTTGTCTCGGAGCTCTCGAGCCACAGGGCCGAAGATCCGGGTACCCCGAGGGCTGCGCCCATCATCTATCAGGACGGCCGCGTTGTCGTCGAAGCGAATGGAGCTCCCATCGGGCCGTCCGTACTCCTTGCTGGTGCGCACGACCACCGCCCGCACCACATCGCCCTTGCGCACGGCGCTGTTGGGAGCGGCCTGCTTCACGGAGGCGATGATGATGTCGCCCACGCTGGCGTACTTGCGCTTGGTGCCGCCGAGAACGCGGATACACATGAGTTCACGCGCGCCTGTGTTATCTGCCACTCGAAGAGTGGACTGCTGCTGGATCATCGCCTATCTCCCTCGAATAACGCGCCCACAGGCACGGATTGCTGCTGCCTACTCCTCGGGCAGTGCCTCACGACTCAGGATCTGCTCCACCACCCAGCGCTTCGTCTTGCTGAGCGGCCGGCTCTCCCTAATGCTCACCGTGTCTCCCAGGCGACACTGATTGTCCTCGTCGTGAGCCACGTACTTCCTGTGGCTGCGTACCACCTTCCCGTACAACGGATGACGGTAAGAACGCTCCACTTGGACGACGACCGTCTTGTCCATCTTGTCGCTGGTAACCGTCCCGGTAAGAACCCGACGCTGCCCGTTCATTCTTCCTCCGCCACTTCGGCAGCCAACTGCCGGTCCCTCAGAACGGTCTTGATGCGCGCGATGTTCTTGCGCACCTCGCGCATCCGTTGCCGGTCGGCCAACTGCCCGGAAGCAGCCTGAAACCGTAAGTTGAAGAGCTCTCGGTTCGCCTCGTCCAGAAGACGCCCCAGCTCCTCATTGTTGCTCTCGCGCAGCTCGCTCGCCCTCATGATCCAGCCACCCTAGAGCCAGTGATGGGGTCCGTCTTGACCACGAACTGAGTGGCGATGGGAAGCTTGGAAGAGGCCAGCCGGAATGCCTCCCGCGCCAACTCCTCATCTATGCCGCTCAACTCGAACAGAATCCGCCCGGGCTGCACCACCGCCACCCACTCCTCCACCGAGCCCTTGCCGCCACCCATCCGCGTCTCCGCGGCCTTCTTGGTGACCGGCTTGTCCGGGAAGACGCGCGTCCACATGCGTCCGCCCCGGCGAATGTAGCGCACGATGGCGCGTCGCGCCGCCTCCAATTGGCGGTTCGTCATCCAGCAAGCCTCCATCGCCTGGAGACCATACTCCCCAAAAGCAATCGTGTTCCCTCGCGAGGCCACCCCTCGCCTTCGGCCACGCTGTTGCTTCCTATACTTGACCCGTTTCGGCATCAACATCGCGTTACATCTCCCCTGAGCCCGGTGTGGCCCACCTCGGCCTAGGCCTGAGCTGGCTCCGTCTCTGCCTCGACCCGCCTGGGGCCGACGCCCTCGGGCATGACCTCACCTCGGTAGATCCAGACCTTCACCCCTATGAGTCCGAAGGTGGTCAGTGCCTCCGCCTGGCCGAAGTCTATCTCAGCCCGCAGAGTGTTCCTGGGTATGCGCCCCTCGCGCATGGTCTCCGTGCGCCCCATGTCAGCACCCGACAGACGACCCGAGACCCGTACCATCACCCCTTCGGCCCCAGCCCGCATAGCACGCTGCATGCCCTGACGTACAGCACGCCGGAAGCTCACCCGCCGCTCCAACTGCTCGGCGATGCTCTCTGCCACCAGCTTGGCCTGAAGATCCGGGTCGCGGATCTCCTGGACATCTAGCCGCACGTGCTTCCCGGTCCGATCCTCCAGGCGCTGGCGCAAGGCGTTCACGATGGCACCCTTGCGCCCGATCACAATGCCGGGCCGAGCGGTGTGGATCGTCACCGAAATCTGGTTCGGGAACCGCTCGATGTCCACCGCAGCGATGGCAGCGTTTCTCATCTGCTCGTAGATGAGTTCCCGTATCTCTATGTCCTCGAGCAACTGCTCCCGGTAGCTCTTGTCCTTGTCGGCAAACCAACGCGCTCGCCAGTCGTTCACTATCCCGATCCGGAAGCCGTAGGGATGAACTTTCCTACCCAAGTTCTCTGCCTCCCCGTCCTATCTCACCAAGCCAGATCGTCCCAGGCATCTCCTAGATCGAGCGCTGCGACAGCACTACCCTGATGTGGCTCGACCTTCTGCGAATGGGCTTCCACCGCCCGCGAGCTCCAAACCGCCGCCACCGTCGGGTAGGACCAGGGTCCGCCGCAATCTCTGCTACCACCAGCTCGTCCGGCTCCGCCCCGAAGTTGTTCTCGGCGTTAGCCATAGCGCTCTTGATCGCCTTGGATACGGGCAGAGCCGCGCTCTGGGGCATGAACTGCAGCACAGCCAGCGCCTCCTGCGCCGGAAGGCCGCGAACCTGGTCAATAACCAGCCTCACTTTCTGAGGCGAGATACCCACGTACTTCTGTACGGCCTGGTAACCTTCTTCGTACATCTCTGTTCCCTGCTCAGCGCCGCGCGGCGCGCCCGCGACTTACGTGACCGCGGAAGAGCCTCGTGGGCGCGAACTCGCCCAGCTTGTGGCCCACCATGTTCTCAGTTATGTAGACCGGGACGTGCCGGCGCCCATCATGGACCGCGATCGTATGCCCCACCATCTGGGGAAACACAGTCGAGGCCCGCGACCAGGTGCGTATCACTCGGCGCTCGCCCGTCCGGTTCATTTCCTCGACCTTCTCCAGAAGCTTGCTCTCTATGTAGGGCCCCTTCTTGAGAGATCTAGTCACTCATGTCCTCCTGTCCTTCCCTCACCGGCGCCGGCCGCGCCTGCGAACGATGTACTTGTCCGTTCGCTTCTGTTTGCGGGTACGCTGCCCCAGAGTCGGCTTGCCCCAGGGAGTCTTGGGGCTGGGCATCCCGATGGGCGCCCGACCCTCGCCACCACCGTGTGGATGATCCCGCGGTGTCATGGCCGACCCGCGTACCTCCGGGCGTCGGCCCAGCCAGCGCTTGCGCCCTGCCTTGCCCAGGCGGATGTTGGCGTGGTCCTCGTTGCCCACCTGTCCGATGGTGGCCATGCACTCCATCCTCACCCGGCGGACCTCGCCGCTCGGCAACCGGATCTGGGCGTAATCGCCCTCCTTCGCCAAGACCTGCGCCCCGGTGCCCGCCGCGCGCACCAGCTGCCCTCCTCTCCCGGGCTCCAACTCTATGTTATGGACCATCGTTCCCAGAGGGATGTTAGCTATAGGCAGGGAGTTGCCCACTCTTATCTCGGACCCTGGCCCCGACATAACCGTAGCATCCACCTTGAGGCCGAGCGGGGCCACTATGTACCGCTTCTCGCCGTCGGCGTAGACCAGGAGCGCGATGCGCGCTGACCGGTTGGGGTCGTACTCGATACTGGCCACCCGCGCCGGCACGCCCTGCTTATCACGCCTGAAGTCAATAACCCGGTACCGGCGCTTGTGGCCACCGCCCCGGTGCCGCACCGATATGCGGCCACGGCTGCGCCCGCCCGTCCTCCTCAGAGGCCTGACCAGGGAGCGCTCGGCTTCCGTGGTCGTGATCTCCTCGAAGGTAGGCACGCTCATGTCCCGTCGTCCGGGGGACGTAGGCCTGTATACCTTCACTGGCATCTATGGACTCCTCTGGTCTCCTCTTACGCTGCGTCGCCGGCTAGGCAGACTCGAGCGCACGAATGGACTGCCCCTCGGCCAACCGCACCATCGCCTTCCTCCTGGCCGGCCGGCTGACGATCCATCGTCGCCCCGCTCTTCGCCTCTTCTCCGGCACGTTGACGACATTCACTGCCGCCACGTCCACCTCGAACAAGGTCTCCACCGCCTGCTTCACCTCAATCTTGCTGGCGGCTGGATGCACCTCGAATACGTACTTGTTCTCCCCGCGGAGGCCGTACGTCTTCTCCGTCGTTAGCGGCCTTCTGATCACTTCGTATATGTTCACGCCTCGACCTCCGCCCTTCGCGCCCGCGCCGGGTCGAGCCACTCCTCCACCTCGTCCAATGCCCCCAGCGTCAGGAGCAGACGTTCGTGGCCAAGGAGATCACGGATGTTCAGGTAGGTGGCTCGAATTACTTTGACGTCGGAGAGGTTGCGCGCGGCCAGCTCCAGGTTGCGATCAGGCTTGTGCACAGCCACCAACACGCTATCTCCCGCCTGCAACCGGTCCAGGGTCGCCACGAACTCCCTAGTTCGGGGGCTATCCGGACTCAGCTCGTCTACCAGGGTGATCAATCCCGCCCGTGCCTTCACGCTCAGTGCCGACCGGACGGCCGCACGGCGCATCTTCTTGGTCAGGTCCTGGCGATAGCTGCGTGGCCGAGGCCCGAACGCGATTCCACCCCCTCGCCAGATCGGGGACCGAATGCTGCCATGTCGAGCGCGGCCCAAGCCCTTCTGCCGCCACGGCTTGCGCCCACCGCCGCTTACCTCGCCCCTCGTCTTGGTCGAGTGGGTCCCCAGGCGAGCGTTGGCCAACTGCCGGACCAAAGCCTGATGCATCAGATCTTCGTTCGGCTCCACGCCGAAGATCGCGTCCGGCAGCTCCCTCTCCGACACGATCTCGCCTTCTATGTTGTGCACCGGAACCAACATGTCTAGCTCCTCTGGCTGACTGCGGCTACTGCTTACGGGCCTCTTTGATGACCACCAGGCCGTTGACGGCCCCAGGCACGCCGCCCCGGACACCTATGATATGTCGCTCAGGATCGACGAAGACCACCTCCAGCCCAGACGCGGTGCGCCTGGCGTTGCCCATGTGGCCCGGCATCCGCATCCCCTTGAGTACTCGCCCCGGAGTCGTCCCTGATCCTATGCTGCCCACTGCCCGATGCCGGTCCGACTGGCCGTGGGTCTTAGGGCCACCGGCGAACCCGTGGCGCTTCACCGCACCGGCGAAGCCGCGTCCCTTGCTGGTTCCCACCACATCCACTCTCTCGCCTAGGCCAAACTGGCCTACGTCGAGCACTTGCCCCAACTCGTACTGCTCATCGGGCTTGACCCGGAACTCCCGCACGTGACGCAGGGGAGGCGCACCCGCCTTCTGGAGGTGAAGCCGCTCCCCCTTGGTGATCTTCCGGCCAGGCACGGCCTCGAACCCCACCTGGATGGCCGAGTAGCCATCCTTCTCGGTGGTCTTGCGCTGCGTGACATAGCAGGGCCCGGCCTGGATGAGTGTCACCGGTATGAGCTCACCTTGTTCGGTGAACATCTGGGTCATGCCGAGCTTTCTTCCTATGAGACCTTTCATCATACACCTCGGAGAGAGCTGCCCAGGCCTAAGAGTAG
This sequence comes from Anaerolineae bacterium, assembly GCA_013178015.1. Classification (NCBI taxonomy): domain Bacteria; kingdom Bacillati; phylum Chloroflexota; class Anaerolineae; species Anaerolineae bacterium. The sequence continues at coordinate 107,314 of JABLXR010000008.1, read as the reverse complement.
CCGAAAGGCGCTAGACCTTGATCTCGATGTCCACACCGGCGGGCAGATTGAGACGCATAAGCGTGTCTATGGTCTTCGAGGTCGGCCTGAGCACGTCAATGAGCCTCTTGTGAGTCCGGATCTCGAACTGCTCTCTCGAGTCCTTGTCAATGAATGGCGACCGCATCACCACGAAGCGCTCGGTCTTGGTGGGTAGCGGCACCGGCCCGGCTACCGCCGCACCCGTCCGCTCCGCTGCCTCGACGATCTGCTGTGCGGACTGGTCGATCAGTCTGTGGTCGTAGGCCTTCAGTCGGATCCTGATCCTTTCCCTTGCCATATCGCTTCCCCGGCGCCCCTACCCCCTAATCGAGCACTTCGGTGATGGCGCCGGCACCCACGGTGCGTCCACCCTCGCGGATGGCAAACCGGCTCCCCGCCTCCAGCGCTACCGGCGTGATCAGCTCCACCGTCATCTCTATGTTGTCCCCAGGCATCACCATCTCTACCCCCTCAGGCAGCAAGATGGTCCCCGTCACGTCCAACGTCCGCATGTAAAACTGCGGCCGATACCCAGGCAAAAACGGCGTGTGCCGCCCACCTTCCTCCGCCCGTAGTACATATACCTGCGCCCGGAAACGATCGTGCGCCCGTATGCTCCCAGGCTGCGCCAGTACCTGCCCCCGCTCTACCTCATCCCGCTCTATCCCCCGCAACAAACACCCTACATTGTCCCCCGCTATCCCCTCATCTAGAGTCTTGCGAAACATCTCTACCCCAGTCACTACCGTCCGCCGCGTCTCCCGTAACCCTACTATCTCTACCTCGTCCCCTACCTTCACCGCCCACGCTCTATCCGACCCGTCACTACCGTCCCACGTCCCTTGATCCCAAATACATCCTCTATCGCCATCAAAAACGGCCGGTCTACCTCCCGCTGCGGCGTGGGTACATAATCGTCTATCGCCCGCAATAACTCCCATATGCACCTGTACTCCGGCGCCTCAGGGTCCGTACTGTCACTCTCAATTACCTTCAACGCACTCCCACGTACTACCGGTACCTCGTCCCCAGGAAAACCATGCCCATCCAATAACTCCCGTAACTCTAACTCTACTAACTCCAATAACTCCTCGTCCTCCATCATGTCGACTTTGTTCAAAAATACTACCATCGCCGGTACCTCAACCTGCCGCGCTAATAGTACGTGCTCCCGCGTCTGCGGCATGGGACCATCCGGCGCCGCTACTACTAGTATCGCCCCATCCATCTGCGCCGCACCAGTGATCATGTTCTTGATGTAGTCAGCATGACCAGGACAGTCTATGTGCGCATAGTGCCGCTTCTCAGTCTCATACTCTACATGCGCTATCGCTATCGTGATGCCCCGCTCTTTCTCCTCCGGCGCATTGTCTATCGACTCAAACGGCCGGTAACTCGCTAACCCCTTCAACGCTAGTACCTTCGTGATCGCTGCCGTCAGCGTCGTCTTGCCATGGTCTATGTGCCCTATCGTCCCCACGTTTACGTGCGGCTTCGTCCGTACAAACCGCTCCCTCGCCATCTCTCGGTACCTCCTGAGGCACTCCGCCCACCACTCCACGGACTGGGGGCAAACTCTACTATTATAGCTGCCTAGACCGGCTCCGCAACCCGGCGTCCTGGGGCGTTCAGCCGGTAAGGCGTCTGGCTACCTCTTGCGGCACGGGGCCGTAGTGATGGAACTCCATGGTGAAGGTGCCGCGGCCTTGGGTCATGGAGCGGATCTCGGTGGCATAGCCGAACATCTCCGCCAACGGCACCAGCGCCACAATGGCTTTGAACTCGCCGGGCCGCTCCTCCATCCCCTGGATGTCGGCGCGGCGCTGGCTCAGGCTGCCGATGACGTCTCCCGTGGCCGCCTCCGGCACCACTGCCTCCACCTTCATGATCGGCTCCAGCAGAATTGGCCCCGCCTTCATCACGCCATCGCGGAAGGCCATACTGCCGGCGATGCGGAACGCCAACTCCGACGAATCCACCGGATGGTAGGAGCCGTCCACCAGCCTCACTTTCACGTCCGTCACCGGGTAACCCGCTAGGACACCGGCACTGGCTGCTTCCTCGATCCCCTGGCGCACAGCAGGGATGTACTCCTGAGGAATTGCCCCACCGACGATGGCATTCTCGAACTCGAGGCCGCTCCCCTTGCCTAGAGGCTCAATCTGCAGCTTGACGTGACCGTACTGGCCCCGGCCGCCCGTCTGCCGGACGAAGCGTCCCTCGACCTCGACGGCTGCGGTGATCGTCTCTCGATAGGCCACCTGGGGCGTGCCCACATGGGCACCAACTCCGAACTCCCTCCGCATACGGTCAATGAGAACCTCGAGGTGCAGCTCACCCATCCCCGAGATCAGCGTCTGCCCGGTGGTGTCGTCGTAGTCTATGCGGAAAGTGGGATCCTCCTCGGCCAGTTTCCGCAGGGCATCAGACATCCGGTCCTGATCCGCCTTGGTCCGCGGCTCAATCGCCACCGAAATGACTGGCTCGGGAAACGTGATGGATTCGAGCAAGATCGGGTGATCCACATCGCATAGGGTGTCCCCCGTGCCAACGTCCCGAACCCCAACCGTGGCCACGATGTCGCTGGCGAAGATCTCTTGCACTTCCTCCCGTCGGTTAGCGTACATCCGCAGCAGTCTGGGCAGCCTCTGCCGCTGGCCCCTGCTCGCATTCAGGACCGTATCGCCCGTGGCAGCCCGTCCGGAGTAGACCCGCAAGTAGGCCAACCGACCGGCATACGGATCCGACACGATCTTGAACACCAGGGCACTGAAGGGCTCGTCCACCGAGGCATGCCGCACCGTCGGCTCGCCGCTATCGGGTCGCACCCCCTGTATAGGCGGAATGTCTGCCGCCGAGGGCAGGTAGTCAACCACCGCATCCAGGAGTCGTTGGACGCCCTTGTTGCGAAGCGAGGAGCCGCACAGCACTGGCACCAGCTGACCGGCAATGGTGCACCGCCTCAGGCCCTGAACCAGCTCCCTCGGCGCGATCTCCTCACCCTCTAGGTACTGGTGCAGGATGGCATCATCGTGGCTGGCGATGGCCTCCACTAGTTCCTCGCGTCGCTGGGCTACCTCTGATTCCAGTCCGGCGGGAATGGGCACGCTCTCCGGTCGCGTCCCCAACTCGTCCGGATAGACCAACGCCGTCATCGGGATGAGGTCCACGGCGCCGGCGAACGATGCCCCCACCCCGATGGGCACCTGGATCGCGACCGGCGACGCCCCTAGGCGATCGCGGATCATGCCAATGGTGCGCCAGAAGTCCGCCCCCTCTCGATCCATCTTGTTGACGAAGCACACCCGCGGAACCCGGAACCGATCGGCCTGCCGCCACACCGTCTCCGACTGGGGCTCCACCCCGGCCACGGCATCGAAGACCACCACGCCCCCATCCAGCACCCGCAAGGCGCGCTGCACCTCAGCCGTGAAATCAATGTGGCCTGGGGTGTCAATGATGTTGATCTCATAATCGCGCCAGAAGCAGGTCACGGCCGCGGAGGTTATGGTGATCCCCCGCTCTCGCTCCTGCTCCATCCAATCCGTCACCGTGGTGCCCTCATCAACGTTCCCCAGTTGGTGAGTGCGGCCGGTGTAGAAGAGGATGCGCTCGGTGGTGGTGGTCTTGCCCGCGTCTATGTGAGCGATGATGCCTATGTTGCGGGTCCTCTCGATCGGGTAGCTACGCACTGTCCCTCAGACTCTCAGGTAGCTCAGCTCACCAGCGATAATGGGCAAAGGCTCGGTTGGCCTCAGCCATGCGATGAGTCTCTTCCTTGCGCCGAATGGCCGATCCCTCTCCGTTCGCGGCGTCTATCAGCTCCGCTGCCAGCTTCTCGGCCATGGAGTGGCCGGGCCGCTGCCGGGCAGCCATCATCAGCCACCGCAAGGCCAGCGAAGTCCGCCGGTGGGGCGCTACTTCCATCGGGACCTGATATGTGGCCCCACCCACCCGGCGTGGCTTCACTTCAATCACCGGGGTGACGTTGCGCACCGCTTGCTCGAATACCTCCAAGGGGTTCCGGCGGGCGCGCTGTTCTATCAACTCGAAGGCGTCGTACACCAGTCCCAACGCGACGCTCTTCTTCCCCCCACGCATGAGCTTGTTGACAAACCGCATCAGCAGCTCACTCTGATAGCGCGGATCGGGCTCCACCTCACGGCGAGGCGGCCTATACCGTCTAGGCATGCCTTCCCTCCTGCGAACGGCACGACAAATGCCGGGGCCCCAGGGCCCGATGACTTGTAGATTGACCGGACCAGATGAACGACCAGCAGAGGCTTCAGCAGATGCCCTAGCGCGAATTCCCGTGCTAGCAGACTCGGGGGCCCGCGATGCCCGGGCTACCCGCCTACCGCCCGGATAGGGGAGCGGAGGCGTCTCGCGCTCGCGAAGCCCTACCGCTTCGGCCTCTTCGAACCGTACTTCGAACGTCCCTTGCTGCGCCCTTCCACACCGGTGGAGTCGAGCGCACCACGAACTATGTGATAGCGAACACCAGGGAGGTCTTTGACGCGACCGCCCCGCACCAAAACCACGTTGTGCTCCTGGAGGCTGTGTCCCTCCCCCGGGATGTACGCGGTGACCTCAACGCCGTTGCTGAGCCTGACCCTCGCCACCTTGCGGAGAGCCGAGTTCGGCTTCTTGGGCGTCGTGGTGCGAACCTGGGTGCAGACGCCACGCTTCTGCGGATTACCCTTGGGCATCCGCTTCGTACGCCGCTCCTGGCTGTTGTAGTTGTACTGCAGAGCCGGCGCCTTGGACTTCCTGGCCGACGGCTTGCGCCCTCTACGCACCAACTGATTGACTGTCGGCAATCCTTCCTCCTCTCGAGACTATCCTCCCGCCGCGACTGCGCTGCAGAGCGGCACCGGCGCTTCGATTGCCAAAGACGCATTCTATCACGCCCCTCCTTCCAGCGCAAAACCCCTGCAGCCGGGGGCTACACGACTAGTGCGTTCAGGGAGCAGCCCTGCGGAGCAGAACCGCGCCTCCCGCTTCTTCAATAGGCTTCGAACGTGGGCTATCCCCTCGGCCGCCAGGCCCAAGCGATGGCATCCAGGCACTTTCGGTCTCTCCTGATGCGTCCCTGTGCCTCCTGTAGACAGAAGCACCCCGAGGTAGGTTGCGTGGGGGCGCATACCCCCTTCGAGCGGAGGTGCACCGACGCAGTGGACGCATGGAGACACGGGACGCGGCCCTCAGGGTACGGAGCACCTGCAGCGCAGTCGCGGATTGCGCCCCCGATCTGGGTGCCCTCGAGGAGCGGAAAGACAGTGTAGGTCGGAATCCGTGGTCCGATACTAGGCTGCCAAAAGGCGCCGCCGCCGAGCGTGGCAGCCGTCAACCGCTGGACAGACTCGGATCGCCACCGCGGCTCACGAGAGCCGCGCCACCGCAAATGAACGAGGCCCACCCGGCGGCCAGGACGGACCTCCAGCCAGCCAGATGCCTCCCCTCAACCAGGCCAATCGGGCCCTTTGGCTGCTCGTGGCCAACGCCCATGGTCGGCAGCCTCCGCGGCTGGCCCTCAACCAAGGCGTAGCCGCCCCCGGGGCAAGGAGGAGCTGCGCCTGCGCTTGACTCGCTTCTGCTTGCCCTGTATCTACGGGAAGAACTAGAGACCGTTCCCGGCTTGTGCCTCACGCGTCAGGCTTAAGGAGAGGGCATGACAGAGCGACTGCTCCTCGAGGACTTTCTGCCCGATTCCCAGCTGGTGGTGCCGCAGCATCAAGTGGACAGGGCGCGTTTCCCCGCCATAGACGCGCACAATCACCTCCGGTGGCTCAGCCGCGATGGCGAACCCGGTGAGCGGTCGGAACTGCCGCCTCACCTCCTCATCGAGGCTCTCGACCGCCACAACGTGCGCGGCATCGTAGACCTCGACGGTTTCGTCGGCGGCCGGCTAGATTACGCTCTGGACGTCATCAAGGCTCAGTACCCGGAGAGGGTCGCGGTGCTGGCGGCGCTTGACTGGTCGGTCTGCTCCGACCCCGGTTGGCCAACCGCCCTGGTAGAGCAGTTCACTCAGGCCGTGGCCCGCGGCGCCGACGGACTCAAGGTTTCCAAGAGCCTTGGGCTCAGATACCGCGACGAGGCCAACCGCCTGATCCCGGTGGATGACTCGCGCCTGTCCGATCTGTGGGGCGCCGTGGCCGACGCGGGCGTCTGCGTCCTCATCCATGTGGCCGACCCAGTCGCCTTCTTCCGCCCCCTGGACGGACGCAACGAGCGCTGGGACGAACTACACCTCCGCCCCGATTGGAGCTGGTATGGGCCCGAGTTCCCCTCGTTCGAGGCCCTCATGGACCAGCTCCTGGGGTTGGTAGGCAAACATCCTGGTACCTTGTTCCAGGTGGCTCACGTCGGCTCCTACGCCGAAAACCTGAGTTGGGTAGCCGATGCGCTCCTCCGGCCGCATCCCAACGTGTATTGCGACATCTCCGAGCGTATCGCCGAACTAGGCCGCCAGCCTCACACCGCCCGCAGGTTCCTCATCGAGTTCGAGGACCGAGTGCTCTTCGGCACCGATCGGCCACCTCTGGGCCCCTGGTATCCCTACTACTTCCGCTTCCTGGAGACCTTCGACGATTACTTCCCCCACGGGCCCGAGGTGCCACCGCGGCAGGGGCGGTGGAACATCCACGGCGTGGGCCTGCCCGACTCGGTGCTGGACAAGCTCTATCGTCGCAACGCCCTGCGCCTCTACCCGGGGCTCGTCGCCGACTGACTGTTACCCGCGCTTCGCAGTACCGGGGGGCGGCCCGCTGGACCGCCCCCCGGCAGTTCCCTGTGTGCCAGCCAGGCTATCCGGCCGCGTCCGGCTTCGACGCAGGCGAGGCCTCCCCCTCACCCGCCGCACCGGGCTCCAGCTCAGCCGTCAAGTTAGGCTCAGCCAACTCCAGCGCCGCGTCCTGGCCGCTGGGCAGCCCAGCCTTGGCGGCTAGCCCCGTGCCCACCGGGATGAGCTTGCCGATGATGACGCTCTCCTTCAGGCCGCGGAGCTCGTCCACGGCCCCGCGCACGGCCGCATCTGCCAGAACCCGAGTGGTCTCCTGGAATGAGGCTGCCGCCAGGAAACTGTCCGTGCTCAGAGCACCCTTCGTGATCCCGAGCAGCACGTCCTGGGCCGTGGCCGGCTCCCCGCCCTGCTCGATGACCTCGCTGTTCACTTCCTCGAACCGGAATCGGTCCACCAGCTCGCCCGGCAAGAAGTCCGTATCACCGGTGGTGCGCACGCGCACCTTCTGCAGCATCTTGCGCACGATGAGCTCAATGTGCTTGTCGTGGATGACCACGCCCTGGGCGCGGTACACCGATTGGACCTCCTCCAGCAGGTAGGTCTGCACCGCCTCACGCCCCAGCACCCGCAGTAACTCTCGCGGGTTCTTGGAGCCTTCAGTGAGCTGCTCGCCGGCCTTGACCGTCTGCCCCTTTTCCACTCGGAGCCGAGCGGAGGCCGGTATCTCGTACTCCTGCTCGATGGTCTCCTCATACCGGACCAGCGCCCGGTCCCCTTCGAAGAACACTTCGCCTGCATGCTCGGCCACGATGGCGCTGCCACCGTCCTGGCTGTCCCGCGCGATGGCCGTGCCGCTGGGCACGTGATCGCCGTCGCTGATCAGCAACTCGTGGCCCTCCGGGATCACGTGCTCCTCGCTCCGCACCGCTGAGGAGGTTATCTTCAGCTTGCGTACCTCACCTTCCCAGTAGACGTCCACCACGCCGTCAATGTCGGCGATGATGGCTTCGCCCTTAGGTATGCGGGCCTCGAACAACTCCTCCACCCGGGGCAGGCCACGGGTGATGTCCTCCCGGTCCGCTACGCCACCAGTGTGGAAGGTCCGCAGGGTGAGCTGCGTGCCGGGCTCACCGATGCTCTGAGCCGCGATGATCCCCACCGCCTCGCCCATGGCGATCATCCCACCCCGGGCCAGATCCCCACCGTAGCATAGCTGGCATAGCCCATGCCGGGCCTCGCAAGTGAGCGGAGAGCGAACGAACACCTGGTCCACGCCCATCATGGAGATCTGGCGCGCGATCCCCTCGGTGATGAGCTCGTTGCGGTCCACGATGATCTCGCCCGTCTGCTCGTCAACGACGGCAGCTCCAGCCACTCGGTTGGTGAGCCGCTCGATGAAGCTTTCCCCGAGCCGCTCCGACGACTCGCGGTCCACCCAGATCCCGCTCTCGGTGCCGCAGTCCTCCATCTCAATGATGACGTCCTGAGCCACGTCCACCAGACGCCTGGTCAGGTAGCCCGCGTCTGCGGTACGCAGGGCGGTGTCAGCCTGCCCCTTGCGGGCCCCGTGAGTGGACAAGAAGTACTCCAGCGCCGTCAGACCTTCGCGGAAGCTCGATCGAATGGGCAGCGGGATAATGCGGCCAGAGGGGTCACCCATCAGGCCCCGCATGCCAGCCAACTGCGAGATCGGTCCAATACCACCCTTGGTAGCGCCGGACGCCGTCATAGCTCCCAGCGACTCCGTAGGGCTCAACTGCATCTGTACCGCGTCGGTCAGGTCATCCTTAGCCTTGCTCCAGATGGCCACCGTGCGCTGATACTGCTCCATCTCGGTGATGAGGCCCCGGCGATAGAGCCGCTCCAGTTCCTCCACTCGATCGGTCGCCTCAGCGATGATGGCCGCCTTCGTCTCGGGGACCACTATGTCACTCACCGCGATAGTGGCACCCGACCGGGTCGCGTAGCGGAAGCCCAGCTCCTTCATCCGGTCCACCATCTGGGCAGTAGCCTTGTGGCCTAGTCGGGTGAAGCACTCGCCGACCAGTTCGTTAAGGGCCGACTTGTCCATGACCCGGTTGACGAAGCGCAACTCCTCCGGAAGAACCATGTTGAACAGCACCCGACCGGCCGTGGTCTCCAGCAACTCGACGGAGCCATCCGGACGCTGGTACCGCACCTTCACCCGGGCCCTGGGGTGCACCAGGCCCACGGTGCAGGCCATCTCCACCTCTTCCATGCTGCCGAAGACCTTTCCCTCGCCTTTGGCGCCCGGCTTCTCCGTGGTGAGGTAATGGCAACCAAGTACCATGTCCTTGGTGGGGCCCACCACCGGCTCGCCGCTAGCGGGCTTAAGCAGGTTGACGGACGAGAGCATGATGTGGCGCGCCTCGCTAACCGCCCGATCCGACAGCGGCACGTGCACCGCCATCTGGTCCCCGTCGAAGTCTGCGTTGAAGGCAGCACACACCAGAGGATGTATCTGGATGGCATTACCCTCGATGAGCACCACTTCGAAAGCCTGTATGCCCAGCCGGTGCAACGTCGGCGCACGATTCAGCAGAACCGGACGCTCCTTCACCACTTCGGCCAGGATGTCCCACACTTCGGGTGCCATCCGCTCCACCATGCGCTTGGCACTCTTGATGTTGTGCGCTACTTCTCTCTCCACCAACCGGCGCATGACGAAGGGCTTGAACAGCTCTAGCGCCATCGTCTTGGGCAGGCCGCATTGGTGCAGCTCGAGCTCTGGCCCGATCACGATCACCGAGCGACCGGAGTAATCCACTCGCTTGCCCAGCAGGTTCCGGCGGAAGCGACCTTGCTTGCCCTTCAGCATATCCGAAAGCGACTTGAGCTTCCGGCGCCCCGAGCGTGAGACCATACGGCCCCGCCGACCATTGTCTATCAGCGAGTCCACCGCTTCCTGAAGCATGCGCTTCTCATTGCGGACGATCACGTCGGGCGCTCCCAGCTCCAGAAGCCTCTTCAGTCGGTTGTTGCGGTTGATAACTCGACGATAGAGGTCGTTCAGGTCACTGGTAGCGAACCGGCCGCCATCCAGCTGCACCATGGGCCGCAGGTCAGGAGGGATCACGGGCAGGATGGTCAGGATCATCCACTCGGGGCGACTACCCGACTTGCGGAAGGCCTCCACCACCCGCAGGCGCTTGGCCGCCTTCTGCCTTCGCTGCTTGGAGTGCGTGGTGCGCAACTCATATCGCAGTTCCTCGGCCAGCTTATCTAGATCTATCTTGCGAACGATCTCATAGATTGCCTCGGCCCCCATGCCGGCGGAGAAGATGTTGCCCCACCTGCTCGCCAGGTCGTAGTAGCGACTCTCGGAGATGAGCTCGCGCTCGCGGATGGACTTGAGCTCCTCGATCTCCTCTTGCACCCGGGCGGCGATCTTGTCCGCCTCCCGCTGCGCTTCCGCTCGGATGGCCTCGCTCTCCTGATCCAGCTCGAACTGAGCCTTGTCGCGGCGGGCTCCAAGTGTCCGCCGGATCTCCTCCCGCCGGTTGTTGGCCTCGGTCTGCAGCGTGTTCAGCCGCTCCTCGGCCCATTCGGTCAGGTGCTGCAGGTGTTCTCGGGTGATGGTCTCCCCTTCGCCAACCAAGTCGCGGTCCAGACTGGCGACGCGCACCTGCCCTGGGGAAGACCGTCCGATCCGGTCCTCCAGCCATTCCTGTAGTGAGCGAGTCTCGGTCATGAGCTCGTCCGCCCGGGTGGACAGCTCCTCTTCGATGCGGGCGAAGCTCTGCTCGATCTCGTCGTTCACTGTGCCCATGCGCTCGTCGAACTCGGCTCTCAGCTCCTCGACGCGGCTCTCCGCTGCCTGCTCCAAGGCCTGGATCTCGGCCGCTGCCTCCTTCTGAAGCCTCTGCATGGTGCGATTGCGCAGGTCCTCATTCACGTCATAGACGATGTACTGAGCGAAGTAGAGAATGCGCTCCAGGTTGCGAGGCGAGATGTTGAGCAGCAGCCCCAGCCTGCTGGGAACGCCCTTGACATACCAGATGTGGGCCACCGGAGCGGCCAGTTTGATATGACCCATCCGCTCTCGGCGCACTTCCTTGCGTGTCACCTCGACGCCGCACTTGTCGCACACCACACCCCGATACCGGACGCGCTTGTACTTGCCGCAGTAGCACTCGAAGTCCCGCGTAGGGCCGAAGATGCGCTCGCAGAAAAGGCCGTCACGCTCCGGGCGCAGCGTCCGGTAGTTTATGGTCTCAGGCTTGGTCACCTCTCCGTAGGACCAGGAGAGAATCTCCTCCGGCGAGGCCAGACTGATCCTGATTCTGTTGAAGTCATTAACTTCCAAAGCTATCCTCCCCTCATTAGCCCCGGCAGCCCGGTGAGGCCACCCGGCAGACGCGGCACGCGTTCTTCCGGCTGCTCCTTGCCGAACTCGATGGTCTGCCCCTTCTCGTCGAACACCTGGATGGACAGCCCCAGACTCTGCATCTCCTTCACCAGCACTCGAAACGACTCCGGCACTCCCGGCGGCTCGATGGGCTCGCCCTTCACGATGGCCTCGTAAGTCTTGACGCGGCCGGTCACGTCATCGGACTTGATGGTCAGCATCTCCTGTAAGGTGTAGGCCGCGCCGTAAGCCTCCAGGGCCCAGACCTCCATCTCTCCGAATCGCTGCCCACCGAATTGGGCCTTGCCCCCGAGGGGCTGCTGGGTCACTAGCGAGTAGGGCCCCGTCGAACGGGCATGCACCTTGTCCTCCACCAAGTGCACCAGCTTCATCATGTTGATGTAGCCCACGGTCACCGGCTGGTCGAAGGGCTCACCAGTCTTGCCGTCATAGAGCCTCATCTTGCCCGTAGTAGGCACCGGCCACCCCGTCTCCGCCTGCACCTCGCGCGCCCGCTCCTCCAGCTGGTCGTCGGGGATGTCTGCCGCATCGTACCCGCGTTCCTCGATCCATGTTCGCCAGCAGATCGTGCGGGCCAGCTCGTCGGCCGCGGCCCGACGGGCCTGATCTGTCTCTTCCGAGCTGATGAGCACCGAATCCGGCTCGTATCCCCTGGCCCGCAACCACTCCCTCAGGATGGCGTCACGACTGTAGGCCGGGTCGCGCAGGATCCGCTCCCAGTCGTAACCGTGGTAGTTGGCCGCGGCATAGACCTGGCGTACCTCACTATCGTCTTCGAAATCGCTTTCGGCGTAGCCCTGCGCCCGGGCCCATTCCCAGGCTGGCTCACCCACATCGCGCCAGGCCCGGTCAACCAGGTAAGCGCGAGCCAGCTCGGCCGCTATCTCGCGTTCGCTCGCCCCGTCGAATACCGGGGTGATGGCCTGGAAGCCCAGGCGGTTCGCAGCCCAGCCCAGGTGCGTCTCCATGATCTGCCCAATGTTCATGCGCCCGGGTACGCCCAGGGGATTCAGGATGATCTGAACGGCCGTCCCGTCCTCGAGAAACGGCATGTCCGCGATGGGCACGATGCGCGATACCACTCCCTTGTTACCGTGACGACCGGACATCTTGTCGCCCTCGGTGAGCTTCCGCCGCTGGGCCACGCTCACCCGCACCATCTTGTCCACCCCTGCGGGGAGGTCACGGTGCTCCTCGCGGGTGAAGACCTTGACGTCCACTACCTTCCCCTTCTCGCCGTGGGGCAGCCTGAGGGAAGAGTCCTTCACCTCTCGCGCCTTCTCGCCGAAGATGGCGCGCAGAAGCTTCTCCTCCGGGGTCAGCTCCGTCTCGCCCTTAGGGGTGATCTTGCCCACGAGGATGTCGCCCGGGCCCACTTCGGCGCCGATGCGCACAATGCCCTCTTCGTCCAGGTCCTTCAGGGCTTCCTCGCCCACGTTGGGGATGTCGCGAGTGATCTCCTCCGGCCCGAGCTTCGTGTCTCGCGCTTCGATCTCGTGCTTCTCTATGTGGATGGAGGTGTACTTATCCTGGCGTACGAGCTCCTCCGAGATCAGTATGGCGTCCTCGTAGTTGCCGCCCTCCCACGAGATGAAGGCCACCAGCACGTTCTGCCCCAGAGCCAGTTCGCCCCTGCAGGTGGAGGAGCTGTCAGCGAGAGGCTGGCCACGAGAGACTCGCTGGCCCTTCTCCACAATGGGGCGCTGGTCGATGCAGGTGCTCTGGTTACTGCGGCGGAACCGGCGCAGCGGGTACTCGATCTCCTGGCCCGAACCCGACAGGACTACTATCCGCTCGCCAGTGACCGAGATTACCTCTCCGTCCTCCTGGGCCAGCAGTACCTGCCCCGAGTCCTGGGCCGCGCGCGTCTCCACACCTGTGCCTACCAGGGGCGCGTCAGGCTGCAGAAGCGGCACTGCCTGGCGCTGCATGTTAGAGCCCATTAGGGCGCGGTTGGCGTCATCGTGCTCTAGAAACGGGATCAGTGCCGCCGATACCCCCACCACCTGCTTGGGGGATACGTCCATGTACGCCACCCGCTCTATGGGCTGCATGGCATAGTTGGCACCCTGACGAGTGTCCACGCGGTCTTCCACGAACCGCCCATGCTCATCCAGGGGAGCGTTCGCCTGGGCGATGACGTACTTCTCCTCATCGTCGGCGCTCAAGTACTCTATCTGATCGGTCACCCGTGGCCGGATGAGGAACTCCTCCCGCGGCAGCTGCGCCAGACGGAGCGCCAAGTCCTCGTCTATCTCCTGCCCAGCCCGGGCAATGGTCTCGCCTTCGTGAACGACGTCCTCCCGTAGGATCTCGCCCACCATCAGGTCGAGCGAGTTGGCGACGCGGTTCACGACCTTGCGGTACGGAGTCTCCACGAACCCGTACTCGTTCACCCGCCCGAAAGTTGCCAATGACCCGATGAGCCCAATGTTCGGGCCCTCGGGGGTCTCGATGGGACAGATGCGACCGTAGTGGCTGTGATGCACGTCGCGGACGTCGAACCCGGCCCGATCACGGTGCAGCCCGCCCGGCCCCAATGCCGACAACCGGCGCTTGTTGTTGAGCTCCGCCAGGGGGTTGGTCTGGTCCATGAACTGGGAGAGCTGGCTGCCCCCGAAGAACTCGCGCATGGCGGCTACGACAGGCCGGATATTGACCAGCGACACCGGCGTCAGTCGCTCGGGGTCGCGAATGCTCATTCGCTCCCGGACGACGCGCTCCATGCGCAGCAGCCCGATGCGGAGGTGGTTCTGGATCAGCTCCCCTACTGTCTTCACCCGGCGATTGCCCAAATGGTCTATGTCGTCCGCCTGGCCGTCTCCGTTATTGAGCTGGATCATGCGGCGCACGATGGCCACCAAGTCGTCCTTGATCAACGTGCGACGAGCCTCAGAGCTGCTCGGCCGGAGGCGTCGGTTGAGCATATAGCGGCCCACTCGGCTCAGATCGTAGCGCCGCGGGTCGAACAGCAGGCCCTGCAGAAAGCTGCGCGCGTTGTCCGCCGTAACCGGGTCACCCGGGCGCAGACGACGGTAGAACTCCATCACCGCTTCGGAGGCCGACTTAGTGGGATCGCGCTCGATGGTAGCTACGACGTAGTCGTGCTCCTCCGACACGTTGGCATCCTCGAAGAGAGCCAGAAGCTCCTCGTCCGTGCCTTCCTTGATCGGGCTATCCAGCAGACCGTCTTCCACCACGCCCAAGGCCCGCAGGAGCAGGGTTACCGGGAGCTTGCGCTTTCGGTCCACCTTGACCGAAAGGATGTCACGGCGACTGGTCTCAAACTCCAGCCAGGCCCCCCGGTCAGGGATTAGCTTGGCCATGCACAGGTTGCGGCCCGTGGTGCGATCCTCCTCTATGGTGAAGTAGCACCCCGGAGAGCGAATTAGCTGAGATACCACCACCCGCTCGGCACCGTTGACGATGAAGGTGCCGTTCTCGGTCATGAGCGGGAAGTCGCCCATGAAGACTTCCTGTTCCGAGATCTCACCCGTCTCCCGGTTCACCAACCGGGTCCGCACCCAGAGCGGGGCCGCATAGGTCATGTCTCGCTCGCGACACTGGGCTTCATCGTAGGTCGGCTCGCCGAAGCGATAGTCACCGAAATGCAGCTCAAGTTGCTTATTGAAGCTTACTATGGGAGAGACCTCATCAAACAGATCTCGCAGCCCTTCCCTAGCCAGCCAGTCGAACGACTCCCTCTGCACCTCAATCAAAGGAGGAAGCGCCAGGGCTTCGTGGATCTTGCTGTAGGACTTGCGATTGCCGTTGCGAGAGTCAAACATAGTCGCCAATTCTCCTTCCAGAAGGGAACGCAGCTGGTCCCACATGGACCCGGTCCGGCCGGGTGTTCTCCGGTCGCACGCTCCGGCAAAGAACGAGCGAGCTACCTCCGAAGCGAAGGTGCCCAAGCCATCCCACGCGGCCTGAGCAGACACGCGCGGCCCTGCGCCAAAGCGTCAGGGCAACGTCAAGCAGCGCTCGACTGCGAGCGCCGCGCGAAGTTGGATTCCGTTTCTACTTGATGGCACCACTGGAAAGGGGATACAATAGGAGTGTCGTGCCACACCACCTGTAGGCACTGCTTGTGTATGAGTCGCCCGCGAGACCCAGCCTGGCCCAGCCCACCGTGCTTAGACCGCTCCGATACCAAGTTGTTAGTCTACCATAGGGCCAGACGGTTGTCAAAACCAGCAGCAGGTGCGGCTCTGCCCCTCGTCGTCCGCGCCCGCAATCCCATCAGGCTGAGTCGAGCGATCTAGCCGCGGCCAAGATGATCTGAACCGCTACCGCGGGCGCGATCCTTCCAGTATCCACCATCAGGTTGTAGTAATCGGGATTCCGCCAATTAGCGTTGTTGTAGTAGCGCTTGATGTACCCGGCCCGTTCCGCGTCTCCTGAGCGCACGACACGTTGAGCGGCCTCCCTGGAGACTTGCTGGCTCTGCATCACTCGGGCAACGCGCACTGCCTCCGGGGCGTAGATGTGCACATGCAGCGCGTCCGGGCGGTCCTGGAGCACAAATTGAGAGCCTCGGCCAGCGATCACGCAAGGCTGGCTCGCCAGCTCCCGGATCGCCTGGCTCACATACTCCAAGTAGAGGGAGTCCGCCAATTGCTGTCGCCTCCCCGCTTGGCTACGCCGCACCAGCCCTACCATGTCGCTCGAGGAGAAGGTCCTCTCCTGAGCCGCCTCCCTCTCCTTGGCATCAAGCACTTCCTGTGGCAGCCCGCCCTGCCGGGCAGCTTCCTCGATGATCTCCCTGCCGACGTACCTGACTCCCAGCTCCCGCGCTACCTCCTCACCAATGGCATCGCCCTCGCTACCGGTCTCTCGGGAAATGGTCACCACGGCCATCGCCTCTTGCCTCCCGGGAAAGCGACGGGACCACCCTGGTGGGCGCTCCCCTGGGTCAGAACTGGCCTCCGCACCTTCGGTCAGGGCCCGCTCTGACGGGGCTCACGTCCGCGTGAAGTCTCAGCTGGTTCTACAGGTGGCGCAATTGCCCCCGGCACAGGACCCACACCCGCCCCCGACGGCGTGGCTCCCTGCAGAACCTTTGCTGAAGGCCGCGAAGCGTGACAAGAGCCGTCGGACCTCGGTCCCGCCACAGCTCTGACACGCTGCCGGCTCATCCGCCCGGGCAGCGCTGCAGACGCGCTCGAACCGGGCGCCGCACGTCTGGCAAGCATACTCATACAGAGGCATCTACACACTCAGTTATCGGCATCGGTGGCGCGGATACCGTAATACGAACGGCCGCGCACCAGCAACCGCAGAATCGTCTCTGGATCCCTCCGCGCCAATCGCTGCCAGATCTCGAGCGGGGACAGGGGACTGTTACCGTTGGCGAGAAACAGCCGGAAGACTGCCGTCATCAAGCTCGTGTCGCTGGCGACGAACTCGGGCCGCTCGGCGCAGCAAGTCCGAAGGCTGTGCCAGAGGCCATCCACCCGATGCACCTCCGCCGTCTCCGGGTCTACCCAGTCTATGGTCTCAGTCCCTCTATGAGTGGCGAGGCTGAGGCGACAGCCGGGGCAGAGATGGTGCCACAGCTCGACCCGGAAGTTGCGCCCCTGCTGTTCCCACCAGTCCAGGTCTATCTGGAAACGAGTCTGCACCGTGGGTTTAACCTGCATTAGCTCACCGCTCCTGAGAAGCCGCTCGCTCGTCCATAGCGAAGTAGCCACTGCCTACCGCGACGTAGCGCCAGTCCAGCGACAGCTCCGCCAGGATAGGCTCCGGGGGACACCGGCGGAGGACATTGACGGCCGAGTACAGAGTGTTGAAGTGCACTGTGCCCTGAGGACTGAGCTTGGCCAACTCGCCGAAGACCTCCCGAAGCAGCTCCGCCACCGGGCGACGCGCCGCCATCGTCCGACGCCATAGCCGGTCCGACGCCTCACGAGAGTCGTCCAACATGATCAAGGTCTCGTCGAATTCCACGCCCATGGGCTGCCGCCTTATCTCGAAGCCCAGCCGATCGTCAGCAACAACGGCCACCCGCACGTACTCCCGCTGAGTTCTCCTCTTGGCCCGATAGGCCACTCGCAGCACGTCGGGCTCTTCCGTGCGAGAGAGAGAGAGGTAGCCGCCCGAAGGAATCTCGTGGCGCTGGTACCATTCTGCCAGACCAGAGGCATAGCCGCCCTTGTGGGAGACCCACACAGTCAAGCGTTCGTGGTTCTGCTCGTCCACCAAAGTGACGATGCTCATCCCCTCTTCTCGGCGCGGCAGCACCGAGGTGATCGGACTGGCCAGAGGCAACGTGCCTGCCCTCCAGTGGGGATAGGGAAGGGCAAACTCCACCTCTGTCTCCCCTGCGGCAGGAGCCGGAGCCGATGAACCGACCGAGCTGAGCTCGTCGGGGATACCCCAGATCAGGCCTAGCGCCTCGGTGGGTATGGCCTCCATGCTGAAGGAAACGGGCTCGTACCGCAGGCGCTCCGGCGTCTCCAACACGGACTGCGGCACCAGCCGGTGGAGGAGCCACAGGTGCTCCCCCTCGCTCCCCACATCCACAAACCGCTCGTCCTGACTCAGAGCCAGCTCCAAAGCAAAGGTGGCGATCTCGGGCGTACCCGCTTCCAGCTCGATCTGCTCCAGTATCTCGGCCGTGCTCAGAGGCCCCTGGACTCCATCAGTGCCACGGGCTTGCTCCCAGGTGACCTCGATTACCGCCTCCGCCAGGTTGAGATAGCCGACATGCACCTCGGGCATGAGCTCCCGCACCAGCCAGAGCCCGTCGTTGGTCACAAACCCGATCTCGCTCTCGGCCATTGCCTCGGCCAGCACTGCCATGACACTCCCGCGGTGCGCCCGGTATATCTCCTCCGGCGAAGGTGCACTCTCGAGCTCGCCCGGCCCGCGTATGAGCTCGTTCAGGGGATGGTCCTCCTGGTACTCGGAGGCAAACTCGCGAACCTGCTCGCCCAGCTGAACGGCGATCACCTTGAACGGAGCATGTCCTGGCCAATGACCCTCGCGCTTGGCCGTCACCACACCAGTCGCGAACTCGAGCGCCGGGAAGATCAGCTCCTCGCCTTCCTCATACGCGTCGGCAGGGCGGTAGAACCGGCCCTGCTCCATCAGCCTTCGGACGCGGTCACGTTCCTGGTGCACGCGCCGAAAAACGACCGCCCGCGCCAACTCGTCGGTTGCCACGGGCCGCCTCGCGTCCACGATGAGCTCGCGCAGGGCTTCCAGGTCTTCGGCGTCGGGCCTGAACTTACGCCAGTACTCCGGGTCCTGGGTGCGACGAACCTGCACTCACAATCCTCCGACGTCTTGATTCACAGCCAACAAAGCAGTCTACCACTAGCTCAGCCCACAGACAAACACGGGCAAGGGAATAGGTTACAGGGGATAGGGGATAGGTTACAGGTTGCGGGGAACTGGGGGACAGGGGCCAATGCCGGCGAGAGCGGGGTGCCTGGACGTGCCCATCCCGTGAGGTTCGACCGCGTGACGCCCCTGCCCACTGTCCCCTATCCCCTGTGCCCTGTAACCTATTCCCCGCTCCTGGGGTATAATCCACTGCCATGCCTATCAGCGTGCTGCCGCCCGAAGTAGTAGAGAAGATCGCCGCCGGTGAGGTGATCGAACGGCCCGCGTCCGTCGTCAAGGAACTGGTGGAGAACTCGCTGGACTCGGGTGCATCGCGGATCGAGGTGCACGTGGCCGATGCGGGCCTGACCGAGATCACGGTGCAGGACGATGGCTGCGGCATTCCCGCCGCCGAGGTCGAAGTGGCCTTCCGCCGCCACGCCACCAGCAAGCTGCTCTCGCTCGACGATCTGGACCGGCTGCGTACCCTGGGATTCCGGGGCGAAGCGCTCGCTAGTATCGCTGCCGTCTCCGACGTGACCCTTTCCACTCGGCACCGCGGTGAGCCGGTGGGATCGCGAGTGCGGGTGCGCTTCGGCCAGAAGCCTGAGAGCCAGCCCGAGGCCCACGGTCGGGGCACCATGGTCACCGTACGCGACCTCTTCGCCAACGTTCCCGCTCGCCGCCGTTTCCTCCGCCGTCCCTCCACCGAGACCCAGCAGGTCGTGTCTCTGGTGTCTCGCTACGCTGTGGCTCACCCAGAGGTATCGTTCGCTCTCACGGTGGACGGGCGCCCAGTCCTCCGCACGGTCGGAGGCGGCCTTCTCGATGCCATCCGACGCGTGCACGGGCCCGAGGTGGGAGATGCACTCATCCCCTTCGATCGAAGGGAGGAGGGCCTCCGGGCTTACGGCTATGCCGGGCCTCCCCACCTTCACCGCTCCTCATCCCGGCACATGGACACGTTTGTCAACGGCCGCCTGGTACAGGACCGGCTCCTGACCCGGGCCACCATGGAAGCTTACCGCGAGCTACTCCCCACCCGCCGCTACCCCTTGGTCATCCTGCTGCTGGAGTGTGACCCCGCTGAGGTGGACGTGAATGTCCACCCCGCCAAGGCCGAGGTACGCTTCGCCGACCCCGACCGCGTCTTCCAGGCGTCCTATCGTGCCCTACGGGAAGCGGTAGCTGATCCTGCCATCGTCCCCTCGTTTGGCTTTCCTGCCCGCGATGACCCCGACCCGGACAGCAGGCAGGCTCTCCTGCGGTTGGTCCCGGCCGGGGGGCGGGGTGATGAGGACGGCTGGGACAGGCAGGAGCCCGGCCAGATGCCGCCGGCTTCGCTTTCGTCTCTCCCCCCATTGCGCCCCGTGGGTCAGGTGCAGCTCACCTACATCGTGGCCGAGGGCCCAGACGGGCTCTACCTCGTGGACCAGCACGCTGCCCACGAGCGTGTCCTGTACGAGAAGTTCATGTCCCAGAGATCGGCCGGCCGCCCTGAGTCGCAGGCGTTGATCTCGCCCACCACGGTGGACCTGGGAGCAGAACGCGCCTCGCGACTTGACTCGGTGCTGCCCCGGCTCAGGGAGATGGGCTTTGACGCCGAGGCCTTCGGCCCCGGCACTGTCATTCTGCGGAGCGTGCCCGCTATGCTCGCCCAGCGCGGCACCTCGGTGGAAGATGCCCTAACGGATGTGGTGGACTCGCTCGCCCTCGGCGAAGAAGAGCGCTGGCTGGAGCACAGTCTAGTGAGGTTGGTGTGTCACTCAGCCCTGCGCGCCGGCGAGGCGCTGGACTATGCCGAGATGCGGCAGTTGTTGCGGGATCTGGAGGCCACCAGCACCCCCCGCACCTGCCCACATGGACGGCCAACCATGCTCTACCTCAGTGCGGCCCAAGTGGAGCGGGAGTTCCGCCGACACTGATGATCGATGATCGCGATGGCCGGGCTATGCCCGGCCCGGCCCGCACCATCCCGGACCCGTCCGGGGCGGCAAGGGTCGAGGATGGGAGTATCGTCTTGGACGATCAGCGTAACCACACTGACTCAACTCGCAACACAGGTGGCCTTCGACCGCCAGTCCCAACGGCTCTAAGCCGCCTCTTGCTGCGCGCCCTGGCCGATGGCCT
Organism: Anaerolineae bacterium; assembly: GCA_013178015.1. Classification (NCBI taxonomy): domain Bacteria; kingdom Bacillati; phylum Chloroflexota; class Anaerolineae; species Anaerolineae bacterium. The sequence continues at coordinate 86,699 of JABLXR010000008.1, read as the reverse complement.
CACTCTCTCCAGAGTGGGCATGGCCGGCCTCCTTGTCTTCCTGGGCCTGCGCCAGGGTCAGGAAGCACTGCCGCTGGCCGTCGCTATCATCATCGCTGGCTGGACAGCCGATACCGTGGATGGGCACCTCGCCCACCTTGCCGGCGGCGAGGGGCAGACCTTGATCGGTCGCCACGACGTCACCATAGACGTGGCCTTCTCCTTGGGCGGGCTGGCCTACTTCGCCCTCTCCGGATACCTTTCCCGGTGGTTGGCTCTGGTGTACGTCCTCGTGGCCGCCATTGCCTTCCTCGTGCGCCCCGCCCGGGTCACCGCCATCCTGCTTCAGATGCCTACCGCGGTCCTGCCAGCCGTGGTCACCTTCGTGCATGACCGACGCTTGCTTGCCGTACTGGTGCTCTGGGCCTTGGCCTTGCTTGTCCTGGACCGGCGCCGGTTCTCCTGGCGCCTGAGCCAGCTAGGCCGCGGCCTGTCCGACCTGCTGGGAGGCGGCCGCCTCTGACAGCACTCCGACGCGGTCCGGCCCACTGGGCAGCAGAGCCAGCCGCCTGCTCCCATCTAGGTCCGAGTGCCCTCCCCGGCCGACCCTCCGGTGTCCGATCTTTCCCCATACTGGTGGAGAGGTTGACCATTTGTTACAATTGGTTTTCACAGTCAGTTGGGTGCCAACCCTTCCAGGAGATGCAGGTTCACATGCTAGATGTCAGAGAGCTCGGCAACCGCGCTGTCGACAACGTAGAACGAGTCATAATCGGCAAGAGCACCGAGGTTAGGCTTTGCGTCATAGCCCTATTGTGTCAGGGTCATGTTCTCATCGAAGACGTCCCTGGCGTGGGCAAGACCATGCTTGCCAAAGCACTCGCCCGTTCCATCGGGTGCACCTTCCGCCGCATCCAGTTCACGCCCGACATGCTCCCTAGCGACATCACGGGCGTGTCGGTGTACAACCAGAAGACCCAGGAGTTCGAGTTCCGCCCCGGGCCGGTGATGACCCAGATACTGCTCACCGACGAGATCAACCGGGCCACTCCCAAGACGCAGTCCGCCCTTCTGGAAGCGATGGAGGAACGACAGGTCACAGTGGACGGCATCACCCATGCCATGCCTGAGCCGTTTCTCGTGCTCGCCACCCAGAACCCCATCGAGTACGAGGGGACGTTCCCCCTGCCCGAGGCCCAGTTGGACCGTTTCCTGCTGCGCATCCGCCTCGGCTACCCTGCCCCCCGCGAGGAGATGGCCATCCTCAGTTCCCAGCAGCACCAACACCCTATCGAAACTCTGGAGAGGGTGGTGGAGCTCGAGGAGCTCCAGCAAGCCCAGGTCGCCATCCGCGACGTCTACGTGGACGACCTCGTCAAGGAGTACATCGTCTCCCTGGTCAACGCCACCCGCACCCACCCGGACATCTACCTCGGCGCTAGCCCCCGGGGATCACTGGCCCTCCATAGAGGGGGGCAGGCACGAGCCGCGCTCGAGGGCAGAGACTACGTGATACCAGATGACGTGAAGGCATTGGCTCGCCCTATGCTGGCGCATCGGCTCATCATCAGCCCGTCGGCGCGCATCAAGAACGTGGACGCCACCGCCGTCATTGACGAACTGCTGGACACCGTTCCCGTTCCTGGGGCCCGGCTGCGCCCAGCCCGCCGCCCGGCTTGATGCTGCGATCTCGGGGATCGAAGAGAAGCACCTCGTGACACAGGCCGACCTGGTTCTACTGCACGCGCCCAGCGTCTATGACTTCCGGCGCCAGTCCATACTCTACGGGCCCATCAGCGACGTCGTGCCTTCCATGCCCATCTTCGAGATGTACCCGGTGGGATTCGCCAGTATGGCCTCCTACTTGGAGCGTAACGGCTACCGGGTTCGCATCATGAACCTGGCTCACCGGATGCTCCGGAGCCGGAAGTTCGATGTCGAGAAGGCCATCGCCCGCCAGAGACCGCTCGCGTTTGGGGTAGACCTGCACTGGCTGCCCCACGCCCAGGGTGCCCTGGCCGTGGCTCAGCTCTGCAAACGGATCCATCCCGACATCCCGGTGATCTTCGGCGGCTTCTCCGCCACCTACTACCACGAAGAACTCGCCGCCCGAGACGAGGCGGACTTCGTGCTCCGGGGCGACTCCACCGAGCAGCCTCTTCTACAGCTGATGAATGCCATCCGCCGCGGCCTGCCGCTGCACGACATACCCAACCTCACGTGGAAGGACCGTCACGGGGTCCATGCTAATCCCCTCTCCTACGTGCCCGAGGACCTGGGATCGTTCTCCCTCGACTACGGCTACGTCATGTACTCGGCGGTGCGGTACCTGGACCTGGAAGGGGTGATCCCGTTCCTGGGCTGGCTGGACTACCCCATCACCACCGCTCTCACGTGCAAGGGTTGCAGCAATACCTGCAACACTTGCGGTGGCTCTGCCTTCACCTCGCGCCGCTTCTTCGGGCGCCAACGGCCCGCTTACCGCGATCCGGTCGACCTGGCGGCGGACGTGCGGCGCATATCCGAGTTCAGCAATGGCCCGGTGTTCATCTTGGGTGACCTGCGGCAGACCGGCGACGAGTACGCCAACGCCTTCTTCGATGCCCTCGGGCGATGCCGTTCACGGCTGATGGTTGAGCTCTTTGAGCCCGCTCCACCATCTTTCTACCAGAGGCTATCCCATGCTGCTCCCGACTTCACTGTAGAGATCTCTCTCGAATCCCACGACGATCGCGTGCGGCGCGCCTTTGGACGCGCGTACACCACCCAGGACGCCGAGGCCAGCATCGCCGCGGCGCTCGGGTCGGGGTGCGCCCGCTTCGACGTGTTCTTCATGATCGGCCTGCCCGAGCAGACGCCCGTTTCCGTTCTGGACACAGTGGATTACTGCGAGGAGCTTCTGGAGCGCTTCTCGGCCGGCGGGCGGCCGCGAGTGCTTCCCTTCTTGTCCCCCCTGGCTCCCTTCCTGGACCCGGGAAGCCCTGCCTTCGAGGATCCCGAGCGCTTTGGCTACCGGCTCTTCCACCGGACCCTGGAGGAGCACCGGCAGGCGCTGCTGAGCCCGTCCTGGAAGTACGTACTCAACTACGAGACTCGCTGGATGACGCGCGATGAGATCGTAGACACCACGTACGAGGCCGGGCTCAGACTGAACCGGATCAAGCAGCGGTTCGGCCTGGTTGAGGACTCCGTCGCGGACGCAGTGGAGGCCCGCATCCACAAAGCCCGCCGACTCATCAGACAGATAGACGACGTCATGTCCATCGGCGACGAGCGGCGTCGGCAGCGCCTGCTGACCGCGCTCAAGCCCCAGGTCGACACAGCCAACGTATCCACCGTGTGCGAGAAAGGCGAGCTCAACCTGCCCATGGGCATGCTCAAGATACGCTGGCCGGGCGCCGTCCGGACGGTGCTGCAGCGCATGGTCGGGGAGTGGCAGCGTGCGCTCCCGTGAGCGGCTGCTGGAGCTAAGGAACGCCCTACCCTTCATCATCTGGCTCGCCTCGCTCGCTGTGGCGCTCAACTCCGGATGGGTGGTGGCTTACCGCCTTCTCTACCTCTTTAGCCTGCTTATCCTGCTAGGGCTTTTCTGGAGCGGCGGAGCAGTCTGGTCTCTCAGCGTGCAGCGCGAACCCCTGTCGCGGGCGGTGTACGTAGGTGAGACTTTGATCGAGAGGGTGTGGGTCCGCAATCGCTCTCACCTCCCCCAGCTCTGGGTAGTCATCGAAGACCTGTCCCGTCTGCCCTTCCATCGTATGCGCCAGGTGCTGAGCTACATCTCGCCCCGCGCCGAGCGCGAGTTCCTGGTACGCACTCGCTGTGTCCGTCGCGGCCGGTTTCAGCTAGGCCCCTTCGCCCTCACCGGGGGGGATCCTTTCGGCATCTTCCGCACTCGCCGGCATCTGGCCACAGGCGGCAGCGTGGTCGTCTACCCCCGCGTGTTCGCCCTGCCCGCTCTCGATCAGCTCACCGGCGTACTCCAGGCCGATGGGCGTCGCTCCCAGCGATCGGCCGACCCCACCACCGATGTGTCTACCATCCGCGACTATCAGCCCGGTGATGAGTTCGCCCGCATTCATTGGCTCTCCAGCGCCCGCCAGGGCAGGCTCATGTCTAAGGAGTTCGAGGATAACCCGGGCGGCGACATCTGGGTGGTGCTCGACCTACACCAGGCAGTACAAGCCGGGGCCCTTCTAGATGTGGGCAGCGACGTGGAGCTGGATGCCGATGACTGGCCATTGCTCGAGCCCGCCACAGAAGAGTATGTGGTTAGCCTGGCGGCTTCGGTTGCCACCCACTTCATCCGCGCGGACCGAGCCGTGGGGCTGGTGGGTCATTCCAGCGGTCGCCTCCTGGTGCAGCCGGACCGGGGCGAGCGACAGCTCGGTCGCATTCTGGACCTCTTGGCGGTGGTCCAGGCCAGTGGCCGTCTGCCTTTGGACCGGCTGCTGGAGCAGGAAGCTGCCCTCTTCCGCCGGTACGACACCGTCATCGTGATCACCCCGTCGGACCGCCCGGAATGGGTGGGGGCTGCTCACGCGCTTTCCCTCAGGGGCACTCGGGTGCTGGCCCTCGTGGTAGACCGCGCCAGCTTCGGCGTGGCGGCCAAAGCGGACATTCGTGGCCTCCTGGCGGCAAGACGCATACCCTTCTGCGCGGTCGAGAACGGACAGCGGCCAGACGAGGCCGTCTGCGTGGCAGCCACCGTCCCCGTCCGCACCACCGTCGTCGTCCGCCGGCCCTAGCCCAGCGCTTGACCTCGGCCGGGCCCCGGGCCAGAATCGGCCCCGACCTTCCACGCCGGAGGAGCCCATGGCCCGCTACGTGACCGTCAGCAGTGTCTCCCATCGCCCCGTGCCTGCCGTCGAGGACATGGAGGCCCGCCTGGAGCAGGCAGCCGCTCTGGCTACCCGAGCCGCGCGCATGGGCGCCGACATCATTGCCTTCCCCGAGATCTACCCTCACCTCGGCGCCCCTGCGGATGCCTGGCCGGAGCTGGCCGAGACCGTCCCTGGTCCCACAACCTCCCACATGGCCGAGCTTGCCCGTCACCACGGCGTCTACCTCATCTGGCCCCTAGTCCAGAAGGAGGACGGACGCGTGTACAATTCGGCCGTCCTTCTGGACCGACAGGGCGAAGTGGCTGGCATCTACCACAAGATGTTTCCCACTATCGGCGAGATCGAAGCCGGGATCGCCCCCGGAATCTCAGCCCCGGTGTTCCAGACCGACTTCGGCCGGATCGGGATGGCCATCTGCTTCGACCTCAACTTTCGCCCGATAATGGAGGGCCTGGCCCGGGCCGGGGCGGAGGTCATCTTCTTCTGCTCCATGTACCGAGGCGGGCTGCAGTTGCGATCCTGGGCTCTGGAGCTGGGGACGTATCTGGTTTCCGCCGTGGCCGGCGAGTTGGGTCAGATAGTGGACATGGGCGGGGCAGTGCTCGCCGAGGCTACTTACGAGGCAGTCTGTCTGGCCCGCATCAACCTCGACCGGCGGTTGCTGCACATGGACTACAACTGGGACAAGATGGACGCCATGCTAGAGAAGTACGGGCCCGGCGTCGCCTTCCAGTACTACACTCGTGAGGCCAAGTACACCGTCGCCTCCGAGATGGAGGACAAGACGGTGGACGACCTGATCCGCGAGTTCGAGCTCGAGGAGCAGGAGCACTACTTCCTGCGCGCCCTCTGCGCCCGGGAAGAGGCTCTCCGGCGGAGGTGATCCGAGGCAGCTAAGGCTGGCGGCCGCCCTCGTCCTGAGCGCGCTAGCGGGTCACTACCACCCAGGTGCTCTCGGCAGTGCCATACTGGCCGTAGTGGACCCAGTCTCGACCCTGGGCATCGAGGGCGGTCCCCACGAGGTGTTCAGCCCCCTCCGGATCCGAGTCGAAGTTGGCGTCCACGCCGGCGTAGTCCACCACTTCCTGGTCGGAGAGCACTTCCACCGGCACCAGTTCGCCCCAGCCTCGCTCCAAGATCAGCTCCTCCAGCTCCTCCGGCACGTCGTTGGCCAGGAAGGCATTGCCGTCCACCCACCCGCCCCGGTCCAGGAAGAACTCGCGCACTTCCTGGTCCTCGAAGGCAACGTCATTCGTCAACAGCACTGCATACGCCATGTCTGCGTCTCCAGCTAACGTATGCCGCTAGTATACAGCCGCCGGGTGGCGCAATGAAGCGAGAAGGGATTGCCTCACAGGGCCGGGCCGAGTGCTTGACATCGCCCGCCCCGGACGGCTAACCTTCGCCCGTTCGCTGCTGGGCAGCCCACCACTCTGTGCCACGTGAGGAGCCGCCATGCCAACGGTCGTTACATTCGGTGAAGCGATGATCCGTCTCTCCCCGCCCGACTTTCGCCGCATCGAGCAGGCCACCTCGTTCGACCTCACCGCCGGAGGCGCTGAGCTCAACGTGGCCGTGGGCCTGGCCCGGCTCGGCGTAGATTCCGCTTGGGTCAGCCGGCTGCCCGACAACGCCCTGGGGCGGCTCTGTCGCAACCGAGCTCGGGAACTGGGAGTCGACACCTCCCACATCCTATGGTCCAAGGACGACCGCATGGGGCTGTATTTCGTGGAGTTCGGTGCCGCTCCGCGCGCTAGTTCCGTGCTCTACGACCGGGCCGGGTCGGCGATCAGCCGCATCTCGCCCAGCGAAGTGGATTGGGCCAGCGTGCTCGACGGCGCCCGCTGGTTCCATACCAGTGGCATCACTCCTGCCCTGTCGGACGGGGCTGCTCAGGTCGCTCAGGAGGCCATCATGGCCGCCAAGCAGGCGAGCTGCACCGTGTCCTACGACCTCAACTACAGGGCCCGCCTTTGGTCGCAGGAGAAGGCGCGCCAGGTGCAGTCGCCCCTCATGCAGAATGTGGACGTCCTGTTCACCACGGAGGAAGACACCGAACGCGTCTTCGGCATCAAGGCGGAGAACTACCAGAAGGTGGCTGAGCTTCTGTCCGAGCAGTTCGGCTTCCAGGCGGTGGTCATCACCCTTCGCGAGGACATCTCCGTCTGGCGCAATCGCTGGTCGGCCTTCGTCTACCAGGAAGGCCAGCACTACCTCGGCCCCACCTACGAACTCGAAATCGTGGACCGTGTCGGCGGGGGCGACTCGTGCAGCGCCGGCTTCATCTACAAGTCTCTCTCGGGCGCCGGCCCTCAGGAAGCCATCAACTTCGCCGTCGCCTTCTCCGCCCTCAAGCACAGCATCCCGGGCGACTTCAACCTCGCCTCCGAGGAAGAGGCCAACCGCCTCCTCGCCGGCGGCGGCCTGCGCATCTCTCGCTGAGGAGGTCCGAATGGACAAGCGTAGCATTGCCCGGCGCATCGAGGATGCCGGCGTCGTCGCCGTGGTGCGCCTATCTCAGGCCCGCGAACTGGCCCAGGTAGCCGATGCCATCCGCGCCGGCGGGGTTGACATCATCGAGTTTACCTTCACCACCCCCGGGGCCCTGCAGATCATCGAGCAGTCCGCCTCACGGTTTGGCGATGAGGTGCTGCTGGGCGCAGGAACGGTTCTGGACCCAGAGACGGCCAGATCAGCCATACTGGCGGGGGCCCAGTTCGTGGTCTCACCCACGACTGATTTCCGCACCATCGAGCTCTGCCACCGGTACGGCAAGGTGGTCATACCAGGGGCGTTCAGCCCCACGGAGATACTGGCCGCCTGGCAGGCCGGCGCCGACTTCGTCAAGGTCTTCCCGGCCGGCGTCTTGGGGCCCGGTTACCTGAGGGACGTGCTGGCGCCTCTGCCTCAGGTGAGGCTGGTGCCGACCGGCGGAGTGGGAAAGGCTAACGCCGCCGACTACATCCGGGCCGGCGCGGCCGCTTTGGCCGTCGGCAGCGATCTGGTCAACAACAAACTGGTGGCCGCGGGCGACTTCGCCCAGCTCACTGCCAACGCTCGCGCCCTGACCGAGGCGGTCCGAGCGGCACGGTCCGGTTGAGCCCTGTGACACGCGAAAGGGGCCGTAGCGACACCGAGTCAGACGCCGAGCGCGTCTCGCGCCGGGCCGAAGCTTTGATGCGCAGCGGGCTCCACTGATCGGAGGCGGTTCTGCTCGCGGTCGGCGAGCACGTCTTCGGCGAGGTCCCCGGGGCGGTACTCCGGGCGGCCAACGGCTTCCGCGGCGGCGTGGGGTCCTCTCGCCAGGAGATGTGCGGCGCGCTCTCCGGCGGGGTGATGGTACTGGGCCTGATGCACGGTCGGGAGAGTGCCGCCCAGGACGATCAAGCCGCGGCCGAGGTAGTTCGGCGGTGGCGGGAGACGTTCCTAGCCCACTTCCGCTACACCCAGTGCGAGCCCATCTACCGTCTGGTGCGTGAACCGGCGGGTCCGGGAACCTGCGCCGTCGTCGCGGGCGAGGCTGCCGGGCTCCTGGTCCGGCTGATCGAGGGCGAGTCTGCCAGCATGATATGACGCAGCGCCCCTGCCCTTAGGCCGCGGGCCTGACGTCGGGCGCGGCAACGCCGGAAGGGGATCTACAATCGGCGGAGCGTCGGCCGGGGGTGCCGTTATCCATCGGCACCACGGTCGGGCTCCAGCCTTGGAAGCCTGGAGGGAATCAGATATGAAACTAGTGATGTTCTCGAAGCACCTCGCGCCTCTCTCCATCGAGGAAGCGGCCAGACGGGCGGGCGAGCTGGGGTTCGACGGCCTGGATCTGACCGTGCGTCCCGGCGGCCACATCGAGCCTCCCGACGCCCTGGAGGCCCTGCCCCGGGCAGTGGACCTAGTCCGGGGAATGGGCTACGACATACCCATGATCACCACCGGCATCACTAGCGCCGACGATCCCCATGCCGACGACATCTTCCAGGCCGCCGGGGAGTCGGGGATACGAGACCTGAAGCTGGGGTACTGGCCCTACCGGGGCTTCGGCAACATGCGCCGCCAGATCGAGGAGGCCCGCGAGTTGCTCGACGGCATCGCCCCTCTGGCTGAGAAGCACGGAGTGCGGGCCAACCTGCACTCGCACTCTGGCAACTTCCTTACGGCCGATGCCGCCGTGGTCTGGCAGCTCCTCCTCGGGCGCGACCCCGACGTAGTGGGTGCGTACATAGACCCCGGACACATGACCGTGGAGGGCGGAGTAGCCGGCTGGAAGATGGGGATGGACCTGCTCACTCCCTGGATCAACCTCGTGGCCATCAAGAGCATGGCCTGGGTGCACCAGTATGACGAGGAGATGGGACAAGAGAAGTGGCAAACCAAGCTGGTGCCGCTTCCTGAGGGCCTCGTCCCCTGGCGCGAGTTCTTCGGCTACCTGCACGACATCGGCTACGACGGGACCATTTCCCTCCACAGCGAGTACCAGGGCCCCCATTCCTGGCGCGACCTTTCGCTGGAAGAGCTACTGGCCCAGACGAAGGAGGACCTGGCCTTCATCAAACAAGTGATAGCAGACACGTTCCACCAGGAGTGAGAGAGGGAGAAGGGGGAAGACGCGGGGACGCGGAGAGCGGGGGACCTGGAGTCGGACACTCGCAGGACCAAGGCCCAGGGGGCGCGGAATCGGGTGGCGGCAGGAATGCAGGAGTAGGGCGACCGGGCCTGGTCGCCCTAGGACCCTAGTTGCGCGCCTCCCGGGAGTAGTTGAGGAGCCCGCCGGCCAGAACCACCTCCACCTGCCGCGGTGACAGGTGATGCCGCACTTGGATCCGGCGGTCCTGGCTCAGGTTCTCCAACGTCAGCTCTTCTCCCTGCGCCAGGGACGTCCTCAACCCGGCCAGCCTGAGAACGTCGCCCTGTGCCACGTATCGCCAGTCCTCGGCGTTGACGAACTCCAGCGGAAGTACGCCGAAGTTAACCAGGTTGGCCGCGTGAATGCGAGCGAACGACGAGGCGATGACCGCCTGCACCCCCAGGTAGCGCGGAGCGATGGCGGCGTGCTCTCGGCTCGACCCCTGGCCGTAGTTGGCCCCTCCAATTACAAACCCGCTCCCCGCCTGGCGCGCCCGCGCCGGGAAGTTTGGGTCCACCCGAGTGAAGGTGAACTCGCTTATCGCCGGAACATTCGACCGCAGAGGCAACACCTGTGCTCCCGCGGGCATGATGTGGTCGGTGGTGATGTTGTCCCCCACCTTGAGCAGCACCGGCCCCTCGATAGTGTCCGGCAGCGGTTGCATCTCCGGCAACGGACGGATGTTGGGGCCACGGATGATCTCTATCCCTTCGCCCCGCTCGGGAGGAAACACGATGAGGGCATCATCGGTGAAATACAGATCCGGCTCCCGGACTTCAGGGGGTCTGCCCAACTCGCGGGGGTCGGCGATGTGGCCGACCAGGGCGGAAGCGGCGCAGACTTCCGGGCTGGCCAGGTACACCTGGTCATCGGGAGTCCCCGAGCGGCCGGGGAAGTTGCGGTTGAAGCTTCTGAGCGACGCCCCTCCCGTCGGAGGAGCCTGGCCCATCCCGATGCAGGGGCCGCACCCCGATTCCAGCACCCGCGCGCCCGCCGCCACCATGTCCGCCAGGGCGCCGTTGCGCGCCAGCAGGGTGAGCACCTGGCGCGATCCCGGGCTAATGGTCAGGCTGACCTCGGGGTGCACAGTGCGCCCCTTGAGGATGGCGGCCACCGTCATGAGATCGCGCAGGGAGCTGTTGGTACAGCTGCCAATACAGACCTGGGCCAGCTTCACCCCCGTCAAGGCCGTGACCGGTTGCACCTTGTCGGGGCTCGACGGGCAGGAGACCTGTGGCACCAGGGCACTAAGGTCTACCTCCACTACCTCATCATACTGCGCTCCCTCGTCGGCCGCGAGGGGCACCCACTGCTCCTCGCGGGCCTGAGCGCGTAGGAACTCCCGCGTCCGCTCGTCGCTGGGGAACAGGCTACTGGTGGCCCCCAGCTCCGCGCCCATATTGGTGATGGTCGCACGCTGGGGCACGGACAACGTCGCCACGCCGGGACCAAAGTACTCCAGGATCCGTCCCACTCCCCCCTTGACCGTGAGTCGGCGCTGGAGCTCAATGATGATATCCTTGGCGCTCACCCACGGCGGCAACTCGCCCACCAACTTGACCCCCAGCACCCGAGGCATCTCCAACCGGAAAGGCTCCCCGGCCATAGCCATTGCCACGTCCAGGCCACCGGCCCCAATGGCCAGGGAGCCGATGCCGCCGGCCGTGGGAGTGTGCGAGTCCGCACCGAGGAGGGTGCGCCCAGGGCGGGCGAAGCGCTCCAGGTGTACCTGATGGCAGATGCCGTTTCCCGGCCGGGAGAACACTACCCCGTAGCGGGCCGCCACGCTCTGCAGATAGCGGTGGTCATCAGCATTGCGGAAGTCGCTCTGCAGCATGTTGTGGTCCACGTAAGACACCGATAGCTCGGTCTTCACCCGGTCCACGCCCATGGCCTCCAGTTCCAGGTAGGTCATGGTACCGGTAGCGTCTTGGGTGAGCGTCTGGTCCATCCGCAGAGCGATCTCCTGCCCTGGCTCCATCGAGCCTTCGACCAAGTGTTCGGCGATGACCTTGTGCGCCAACGTACGCGACAACTGAGTCCCTCCAATGCCAGAGGTAGGGGAGCGATTCCGAGTATAGCACCCGCTTGCCAGGGGCGGAAATGGCCCGTCCTAGGCGTTGACCCGGGCCAAGCGCCACTCTAGAATCCAACCCCAGTATGGAGGTGAGCGATGTCATTGGTGCTGGCGTGCGGGCAGTTCTCGCCCTCGGCGGGCGACATAGCCGCTAATGTGGCCACCATGCTCGATCAAATGCAGCAGGCAGCCGGAAGCGGCGCTGCTCTCATAGTCTTCCCCGAGCTGGCCCTCACCGGCTATCTGCCGCCGGAGGAGGTGACCCCCCTGGCGGTGGCACCTGTGGGGCCAGAGATGGCACCTTTGAGGCAGGCGGCCGAGCGCCTCGGAGTGGCAGTCGCTTTGGGCTTTCCTGAACTCGCCCCTGACGGCATCCGATACAATAGCATGGCTTACATCTCGGGCTCGGGCGACGTTGCTTATGTCTATCGGAAGACCCATCTGTGGGACACAGAGAAGCAGTGGGCAACTCCGGGGAGCACAGTTGGCACGTTCGAAGCCGCCGGTGTACGGGCCGGGATGTGGATCTGCTACGACACCCGCTTCCCCGAGGTCGGGCGGCTGGTGGCCGTGAACGGGGGAACGCTGGCCCTGGTAGCCACCGCCTGGCTGGGGCCGGCAGACGAGTGGGAGCTGGCGGTGCGGGCTCGGGCCCTGGACAATGGCCTCTACGTCGTAGCTAGCGCCCTTCAGGGCCAGCACGCATCCTACCGGTTCAACGGCTCTAGCCTGATCGTGGACCCTCATGGCAACGTGTTGGGCCGTATCCCCGAGGGTCGGCAGGCGATTGTCACCGCCGGATACGACCCGGCGGTAGTCCAGGGCTTCCGAGCACGGCTGCCCCTGCTCGCTCATCGCCGTCTGGACGCTTACGCGCCTCTGGGAAAGGCCGCAGATTGGTGACTGGCAGCCGCCGCCAGGGCGCCGAAAAGCCGGCGGGAGTGCTCCTGCAGGGCGATCAGCTCTTCCGGATGCCACTGCACCCCCATTACCAGCACTTCCCCCGGCATCTCCACCGCCTCCACCAGGCCATCGGGCGACCACCCCACTGCCCTCAGGGCACTGGCTACGTCCCTGACCGCCTGATGGTGCATGCTGTTCACCCGTATCTCGCGGCGGCCTACCACAGCCGCCAGGTGGCTGTCGGCCTCCAGCTGGACCGAGTGCACGAGCGCCTGCCGCTCCGGCGAGCGGTGGAGCAGGGTCGAATCGGGCCGGTCGGTGGGGATGTCCTGGTAGAGAGTGCCGCCCAGGGCTACGTTGAGTACTTGTATCCCACGACAGATGGCCAGAAGGGGCTTCTTCTGTGCCACAGCCACCCTGACCAACGCGATCTCACTGTGATCGCGCTCGCTGTCGGCCGTGCCGCATTGGGCCCGGCGCTCCTCCCCGTACCAGGAAGGCTCCACGTCGCCACCGCCCACAAGCAGCACCGCATCCACCCCGGCGACCGCCCGCGCCAGGGAGGACGCGGTCAACCCGACCGGGATCAGTACCGCGTCCGCTCCCGCGACAGAGATCGCCCTCAGGTACGGATCGGAAACGCCCTGTGCGCCATGCCCGCCCTTCTGTCCCGGAAGACGGACGCACCCCACGCCAATCAGAGGCCGGACAGCCCCTGCCGGGTGGGGCTCCGCCTGATGAGAGTGGCATGATGTCATCGCCGGTCACCTCCTCCGATGCGGTCGTGGGCTGTGCCTACGACCCGATATTCCTAAGCCACGACCTTCCCACCCACCCAGAGAACGCCGGCAGGCTACGGGCCATACTGTCCACGCTGCAAGAGCGCGGCTTGCAGGAGCGTCTCCTCTCCATCCCGGTGCGGCCGGCCCGGGAGAGCTGGATCACCCGGGTGCACGACCCCGCCTACCTCGTCTGGCTCCGGGAGGCGTCGCGGCCACCGGTCCGCCATGTGGACCAGGACAACTACATTGGCCCCGGTTCCTACCAGGCCGCAGTAGCCGCCGTCGGAGCTACTGTGGAGTGCGTGCGTGCCGTCCTCGAAGGTGTCTCTCGCTCGGCGCTGGCTCTGGTTCGACCGCCGGGCCACCATGCTCTGCCCGAGCAGATGATGGGCTTCTGCCTGCTCAACAACGTCGCCTGTGCCGCTGCCTACGCAATGGAGGAGATGGGGTTGGAGCGCGTGCTCATCCTCGATTACGATGCCCACCACGGCAACGGCACCCAGCAGGCTTTCTGGGAAGACCCCCAGGTGCTCTACGTATCCATTCACCAGCGTCCCCTCTTCCCCGGTTCCGGCTCCGCCGCCGAGCGGGGCTCCGGTCCGGGCCTGGGCTATACGGTGAACCTTCCCCTACCGCCGGGTAGCGGCGATGAGTCCTACAGTTTCCTCACCGACGCCATCATCGATCCGCTCGCGCGGTCGTTCCGGCCTCAGTTGGTCCTGGTCTCAGCCGGGTACGACGCCCACTGGCGAGAGCCCCTGGCCAACCTACGCGCCGACGTGTCTGGGTTCGATCGCCTGACCACCCGGATCCTGGCCCTGGCTGAGGAGCACTGCGAGGGCCACCTGGTCCTGGTGCTTGAGGGCGGCTACGACGAGCAGGTCCTCGGCACTTGCGTGGCCAACGCGGCCGAGATCCTCCTGGGCACGCCTGGCAACTGCCTAGACCCTATAGGCCCGGCCCCTCTACCTGCTGCAGACGACCTCCGGCACCTGGAGTCGTTGCGGCACGGCCTGCTGGGCTGAGGTCACTGCGAAGGCGACCGGAGGTAGTCCAGGATCAGGCGGTGCACCACTTGCTCCACCGGTGCATGGTCGTCAGTGAACACCTGTCCCTCGCCTGGGGTGGCTCGCACCCTCCCCTGCACCCGTCTAGCCACCTCGACCAGGCGAGGATCGGTCAGGGCCGCCAGGTTGACCTGAAACTGCTGAATGTCTGTATCCTGCCTGGTACCCACCACCATGCTGTTACTCAGCCCCGCCAGGGACAGTGGCAGGTCTACCACGTAGACATCCGGAAACACCACTGCCATGGTGCTGGCAAGTGCCCTCACTAGGCTGTCATCCGTAGTGGATCGCCCTACGTTAATGGCCACCACCCCTAGCTCCGTCAGGTGGCGATCTGCCTCCTGGAAGAACTCCACCGTGGTTAGGTGAGGCGGGATGTACGGCGGGCGGTAGGCGTCAATGATGATGACGTCGTACTCCCTGGGCGAGTGGGCCAGGAAGTACCTCCCGTCCGCGGCTACGGCGTTCAGGTTGGGCTCGTTCATGTCGAAGAACCTGCGCCCCACCTCGATGATGTCCGGATCTAGCTCGGCCCCGTCTATGGGTATGGGACCGTACACCTGCGTGTACTGCTTGGCGATGGTGCCTCCGGCGAGCCCGATCAAGCACAGGCTCCCCACATCCTCCGGCCCGTAGGGCGCGGGGTTGAAGTAGGGAGCGAGAAGGAACAGGTCCCACACGCTCCCCGTTAGCACCATGTCCGGACGGTACACTGAGTGGATGCCCTGTCCCTCGTTGAGGTACAGCAACCGTCCGCCACGCCGCTCCACTACCTGAATGTAGTTATAGGGCGATTCCTGCTCGTGGATCATGTCGGGCACCGCCCTCAGCGCCCCTCCGGGCAATAGCACCGCCGCCACCACCAGAACCGCCAGCATGGCGAGCTGGGAGGCTTGCAGGCCGCCCGTCCGAGCCAGTCCGATCAACCCCACTACGACCAGTAGCGCGGCCTGCACCAGAAAGGCGCTCCTGGTCCCTGCAGTTGGGATAAGGACCAGGCTGACAGCGAAAGTGCCCAGCAGGCTGCCCACTGTAGACACGGCGTAGACGGCCCCCGACGATCTGCCCGACGATCCCACCTGCCTCACCACCAAGCGCGTGGCAAAGGGGCTCACGCAGCCCAGCATCACGGTGGGCACGGACAGAAGGGTGACCACACCAAACAGCGAGAGCACCAGCAGGCTGGCGAGATAGCGATCCAGCGCCTCCTGTCCATAGCGGAGGATCGGTTGGGCCACGAAGGGGATGAGTCCCACCGGTGCACCGGCCCAGGCGACCAACAGAAAGAGAGTGCGCGGCCTGGGCGATCGGTCGGCCAGGCGGCCACCGAGGTAGTATCCTGCCGTGAGATACAGCAGCACCATGCCGATCAGGACGGCCCACACGATCTGGGAGGAGCCGAAGTAGCTGTTGAGCAACCGCGAGGCCGCCATCTCCAACCCCAGGCTGCAGAATCCCCCCGCGAAGACCGCTAGGTGGACCTCGGTCGAGCGCTGCATCACTTGCCTCCCCGGCAATCGGCGATTATAGAGTTGTGGCAGCAAGACCGGCAAAGCATCCGTGCGAGGACCCCCGTGCTGAACACCCCCCAGAGCCTGCTCGACTACGACACCGAGCTGCTTCGGGCCATCGCCCTCACCCGAGGGCTGGACGCCTCCGCCAGTCGTCCCCAGCTGCTGGCTGCCCTGAGCGAGGCCAACTCCCGACCACTCTCCGTTCGTCTGCTCTGGGAGGAGCTGTCCGAGGAGGAGCGCCGGGCGGTGGCGCGGCTGGCAGCCAAAGGTGGGTGGATGCCAGCTGTCTACTTCGAACACGAATTCGGTGGCGTCCGCCGATTCGGGCCCGCCCGCCTGGTGCGCGAGCGGCTATGGGAGCACCCACAGAGCGTCACGGAGTCGCTGCTCTTCCGTGGGCTCATTTTCCGCGGATTCAGCCCAGGCAAAGAGACCGCCGTGTGGTACTTACCCACCGACGCCGCCCCCCTCATACCCGTCCGGGAAGAGGACGCCCGGCCGCCAGCCGAACCGACTCCTGTCGAAGGCGACGTGCGTATCGCTCGGCCCGCCGACGACTTCCTGGTTCGTGCCCTCTACCATGTGGTGGGGGCCGCCCGTCTTGGTGAGCGGCCGCTGCATTCCGCGGTGCGATCCCGGCTGGCTTCCGAGCCCGACGCCCCCGATGAGGCTCGCATCGAGTATTTCGCGGCCCTGGCGCAGGCCCTGGCTCACGAGATGAGGTTCCTGAGGGACGCTGCTATCAACCAGAGAGACGCGGGGAGGATCCGAACCTGGCTTGCGTCGCCTCGTTCCGACGCCCTGGCTGCAGTTGCCCACGCCTGGCTGGCCAGCACCTCGTGGCACGAGCTGCTCCGCGCCCCGGGCCTGGTGTTCGAGGGCGGTCAGGTGCCGGCCGCCGCGCCGGCCCGTCAGGCCATCGTCGACGCCCTTGAGCGCCTGGAACCAGCCCGGTGGTACGCGGTGGCCGATCTCCAGGATTGGATGCAGCGAATGTGCCCCGACTTCCTGCGCTCCGACTCCGACTTCGACAGCCTCTACCTCCGCGACGGCCCCGGTGGCGCGCCCCTGGATGGGCTCGCGGCCTGGATGCGAGTGGAAGGGCGCTTCCTGGAAGAGGTGCTGGTGGCGCTGAACGCGCTGGCGGCGGTCTCCCTCGGGGCCGCGGGCCCGATGCGCTGCCTGCGGGTGGAAGCGACGGCCTGGTGGGCATCGCAGGAGCCGGTCGCAGAAGCGATCGCTAGTCCGCTTTCCCTGGGCCCCGGGCTGACCTTGACCCTGGCTCGCGAGGCGCCTCTGCTCCTTCGCTACCAGGTAGAAGCGGTGGCAGATCGCGGCCCCGTGCCGGGCGCATACCGGCTCACCCGGGCGTCGGTGCGACGCGCCCACCGGCGCGGCATCGACTCGGCGCGGCTGGAGCGCTTCCTGGAGGCAAATGCATCCGGGTTCGACGACGGCTCGCGGAGAGCACTGGCGGCCCTCATGGGTCCGCCTACCGCTTGGGCCGAGGCCGCCGTAGTGCTCGAGCCCGAGGATGAGGACGCCCTCGAAGATCTTCTCCAGGATCCCGGTATCAAGCTCTGCCTGGAGGCCGAGCTGCCGCGCGGGCGGCTGCTGTTCCGCCGAGAGCGCTGGGCGGCCGCCGCCGCCCGCCTCCGCGCCCTCGGCTTCCGCCTCGATCGCAGGAGGTCCTGAATCGTCGCAGGAGGTGCCTTTCAGCCTCGGCGCTGGGGACGACGATGTCGCGCCCAGCTCCCATCCGAGGGGTCCGCGATTCCAGAGTCGGAGTCAGCTCGGGGAGTGAGCGGGCCTGCGCTCCACTCCTGCAGGCTACCTGTGTCCCACACTTGCCCCATCCGAGACGCACCTCCAGCGGTCGCTTCTTGCCGACACTACGCAGGCGCCATAGACTGAGAGCGAGCTGATATGTGGGGCGCTGGGGCCGCCGAGAGCGGCCTCATTCTGTTCCCCTTGGGGGCGAGCCATGATCGTTGAGATGAAAGCGGGAGCATCCCAGGCGCAGTTGGACGCCGTCATCGGCCGGGCTCGGTCGCTAGGCTTCGACGTGCAGCTGAACATCGGCACAGACAAGGTAGTGGTGGCCATCCTGGGCAGCAACACTGGCCGTGTTCCTACCGACAGCTTCGCCGTAATCCCGGGAGTGGAAAGCGTCACCCGGATCATGCGGCCCTACAAGCTTGCCTCCCGCGAGTTTCGCTCCGAGCGTACCGTAGTGCACGTGGGCAGCATCTCCATTGGCGGCGACACTCCCGTGGTGATGGCGGGCCCCTGCTCGGTGGAGAGCCTGGAGCAGATGCTGGCCACGGCGGAGTCGGTGAAGGCGTCTGGCGCCACGGTTCTCCGTGGAGGAGCCTACAAGCCGCGCTCCTCCCCCTTTAGCTTCCAGGGCCTGGGCGCAGGTGGGCTCGAGATCCTGCGCCAAGTGAAAGAGCGCACGGGAATGCCCGTGGTCACCGAGGTCATGGACCCCCGACAGATCGAGGAAGTGGCCGAGGTAGCAGATATTCTCCAGGTAGGCGCCCGTAACATGCAGAATTTCGCCCTTCTGCGAGAGCTGGGCCGCTCGCGTCACCCAGTCGTCCTCAAACGAGGGCTGTCAGCCACCATCGAGGAGTGGCTGGAAACGGCCGACTACCTGCTGGCCGAGGGAAACGAGCAGGTAATCCTCTGCGAGCGGGGCATCCGGACCTTCGAGACTGCCACCCGCTTCACCCTCGACATCAGCGCCATCGGCGTGGTCAAGCGCTACAGCCACCTGCCCATCCTGGTGGATCCCAGCCACGCCGCCGGCCATTACGAACTCGTGCCCTCACTGGCCAAGGCAGCCCTAGCCGCAGGGGCCGACGGACTCATAATCGAGGTGCACCCGAACCCGGTGGAAGCTCTTTCCGATGGGCTTCAGAGCCTTACCTTCAGCGACTTCGCCCGCCTGATGACCGATCTGGGCGAGCTGAGCGTCGGGCTCAGACGCCCACTGAAGCAGTCCGCCTGAGGATGTGGAACGGCGCCGACTGGCGTCGGCGCTGATGAGCCCAGTGGCATATGTCTTGGTGGAGACACCTAGTCGGATCAAGAGAGCCAACCTGATCCTCTGCCCCTTGCCCCAAGAACGAAGGGCGAGCCAAATGCCCGTCTCCTCTCAGGAGATGGGCCAGAGCTGAGGTTCGCTTAGGAGCAGCGCAGATCAGCGTTTCATCGGGGCCATCAGCGTTCTGCCCCTTGGCGGCTGACGTCGGGCACCCCCACCGGGTTGACGCTGAACAGCACCCCTCCAGCGATCCAAAGCAAGCTGGCAAGAGCCAGCACGGGCGTTAGCCCGAACCGGTTCGCCAGTGCCACCGCTAGCATGGGAAGCGCAAAGGCGAGGGCATTGTTGAGGGCGCTGTACACCGAGATGTACGTCGGACGGCGGGCCTGGGGGCAGACCTCCAGCAACGTGTTGTAGTGGCTCAGGTTGAGCCCGGGTGAGATCACGCCGTACCAGAGGATCACCAGGATGACGGTGTTGAGCGACCCGGATATCCCGATGAGCAGAGGGTAGAGCCCGGTGATGGGCCAGGTGGCCCTCAGAGTCTTGTCCTCACCCAGCCGGGGCAGGAGCCGCCTCCAGACGAAGAACCCCACCATGGCCGCAAGGTTCGCGGCCAGCGTGGCACTGGCAATCCACCCGTCCGACGCGTTCAGCGTGCGTACGTAGTAGATTATGTAGAGCGGGCTGGCGAGATAGGCGCCAGCGTTGCCAGCCAGGGAGTTCACCAGGAAGCGCACGTACGCCCGGTTGCCCGCCAGGGTCTCCCGCACCATCTCCAGATTCAGCCGCCGCCCTCGTTCCGCGGGCAGGTGGGGAACCGAGTCTGGCACCTGCATCCGGATCAAGAACCAGTAACTCACCAGGCCGGCCAGGCCGCCCATCATGTAGACGACCTGGTAGTTCAGGGGAAAGGGAGCCAGCTCGAGCCAGGGCCGGATCAGAAGCAGCGCCAGGATGGTGGCCGCCGTAGCCAGGATATTCCGCCAGGAGAACACCTGGGCCCGCAAGCGGGGCGCTATCATGTCCGCCAGCGCCGAGTCGAAACCAGCAGAGAAGATCAGAACCGGCACGAAGCGTATGGTAAGCAGCGCTACGAACGCCGCTGCCTGGTACGGCGCCGGTACCACCAGCGGGATCAGCACGATGAGGAAGAACAGCACCCGGGTGATGAGCAGGCTCCGGAGCATCATGGGCCAGCGCCGCGTCTGCCGTTCCACGATCACCGAGGCCGGGATCATGCCAATCATAGTGATCAGGGCTGGGAGCGAGGTCATGAGCCCAATGAGGGCGTTGCTCGCCCCCAGCCGCAGGGCCAGCGCCCCATTGAAGTTGGCCGCCGCCGCCATCACCGAGGCCGCCGCGATGTCTAGGTAGAGCAGAGCGACGTTGCGCTCCTGCACATCGTATGGCCCCCGGCCTCGGGCCACCTCGTACAGGCCAACCAACCGGTTTAGAAGCAAGCGCGAAGTACTGCGCATGGCAACCCCTACGTGCTACGTGATGCGTGACCAGTGGCTAGTGGGGAGTGGTGAGTGCAGGAACCCTGCTTATGCGCATTGTGTCTCATCCGCCAAGGGTCACGCATCACGCGTCACCTGTCACGTGGCGTCCCCCGCGCTTCTTCCAGGCCCCGACGAATGCCTTCCCAGTGAGTCCCACCCCAGTACACGCGGCCGCAGCCCCGGCAGACCCGGAACGCTGCCTGATCGGACCATACATGTGGAGGTACCTTCCCCTGCACCGACTCGCGCTCGGCGTCCGCCAGTAGGCCGTTGCACACGGCGCACCGCGGCGGCGAGACTGGCCCTGTCTTCCCGAAGGCGCGCAACACCTCGGCCACCTGCTCCTGAATCTGCTCCGAACTCACCAGGTATGCCGTTATGCCACGGCGCCCCGCCAGTTCGCGATCGCGGGTGAGCAACACCCGACCGGTCTCGCGTGCCAAACGCGCCAACTCCCCGTCATCCAGCGAGGTGTCGTACACGGTGTCGTAGCCGGCGAAGCGCAGCCACCGCGCCAAGCGACCCAGCATGGCATCAGCAATGAATCTCGGAGGCGTACAGGTCATCGGCCGACCAGGACCCCCTCGGACACGCGGGAGTACACCGCCCCTTCCGGTCGGAGGGTGCTGCACATGAGGCTTACGCTCGGCACCTCGAAACTGAGCGCTGGGACTGTCACGCCGACGTCCAGCATCTCGGTTACCTCTCCCAACTCCCGCGGCCCAGCGCCGCGACGGACTCGGCCCAGGGTAAGATGGGCAGAGAAGGCCCGCTCCTCCGGAGGGTATCCCAGCCGCACCACTCCCCGCTCCAGGGCTCCCTGCAGAGCCGCCAACCGTTCTGCATCGTCGCCCGCGTCCAGCCCCACCCAGACCACCCGAGGGCGCTTACGGCTGGGAAAGGCGCCTATCCCGTCTAGCTTCAGCTTAAGCGGCGGACAGGTCAGGCAGGCCTCCACCAGGCAGCGCTCCACCGCCGGCACCGTCTGCTCCTGGGTCTCTCCCAGGAACCTCAGGGTCAGGTGAGTCCCCTCCGGATCGGTCCAGCGCACGTGGCGACTTCCCGGGTGGGCCCTAAGCCCTCTCTGCACCTCGGCCAGCGCCTCGCGCACCGAGCGGGGTAGCTCCACAGCGATGAACAGCCTCAGCAATGTCCCTTCCTCCCCCTATACACGCGCAGTGCGTTACCTCCCAGGACGGCTTCCCGCACAGCGCCGTCCCACCGCACCCCGTCCAGCCGCTGCAGCGCCTGTCGCTGAGAGATGAGCGGGTAGTCCGTGGCAAACAGAACCTTATGGGGCGCCACGCCAGCCATCGAGGCGAACACCTCGTCCCGGTAGAGGAGCGGCCACGCCGCCGTATCGTAGTACACCCGCGCCAGCGCCCGGGCCACCTCGGGCATAAGCTCGTAGAAGGGCAGACCACCGCCCCAGTGGGCGCACACAAGGGTGAGAGAGGGAAAGGCCTGCGCCGTGGCAACCACCTGGGCCGGCGCAACCGTGCCCTTGCCCGGATAGGAGTGCCCCACCGGCTCGGACACGTGCACCAGCACCGGGACCTGCAGACTCTCGGCCACTCGCGCCAACGGCTCCATCACCTTCCGGTCGTCCAGGCTGTATCCGGGTCCGTCGGGCATCAACTCGCCGATCCCACTTAGGCCCGCCTCTATCGCCCGAACCGCCTCGCCTTCCGCCTCCCGCACACGCGCTGGATTGACCGTCGCCAGCCCCACAATCCGCTCAGGGTGCCGCCGCACGCACTCCAATAAGTAGTCGTTCTGCTCTCGGCAGAGTCCGCCGTCTTCCCAGCCAAAACCCGCCGCCACTGAGAGCCGCACCCCAGCCTCGTCCATGGACCGCAGCAGGTCATCCGCACTAGCCATGTGCCCCCTGGGCCCCCGGTACAACGTCTCGAAATAGGAGTCCCGCGCCAGCAGGTGCTCCTTCGCCGCCACCCAGTCCGGAGGAAACACATGAACGTGAGCGTCTACGATCATCGGCCCATCGCCCCCAACAGCAGTACTGGTCTCCTTGAGCGGTCCGCTGGCACGCTCGCTGCTATCACCTGCCTCAGAGTCGCCAAGAGGTGCGGCGATGCTTGGCAGGGGGCTTGCCGCAACACCGACCATAGTAACAGTAGTTCTCATGGCGTGAGTCTAGCAGCCTTGGTGCGGACCGCCAATGCTGCTATACTGCGCCCGGCAGTCTGCGGAGGGTGCGCGGGGTATGGAAGGCAAAGGCTGCATCCTGGTGGTAGACGACGAGCCTCAGTTCGCGGGGGTGATCGAGCTGATGCTGCGCCAGGAGGGCTTCGACGTTGACCTGGCCCATGACGGGCTGGACGGCCTGCGGAAGGCCTTCGACCGCAAGCCGGATATCATCCTGCTCGATATCATGATGCCCCGCATGGACGGATGGGAGCTCTGTCGTCGGCTGAGGGACGTGAGCGAGGTGCCCATCATAGTTATCAGCGCCCGCGGACGAGAGGCCGACATCGTGCGCGCCCTCGAGCTGGGTGCCGACGACTACCTGGTCAAACCGTTCGGAGCCACCGAGCTGATAGCACGGGTGTACGCCCTTATGCGCCGCACGGGCTTCCGCCAATCGGCGGTCGCCAGGCCGCTCACCTTCGGCAACGTGGTGGTGGACCTCAAGCGGCACCGGGTAAGCAAGAACGGCCAGGAGGTAGGGCTCACGCCCACTGAGTTCCGGCTGCTCTCTACCCTGGTGCGAGCCGCCGGGCGCGTCCTCCCACATCGGTATCTGCTGACCGAGATCTGGGGTTCCGACTACGCCGACCAGCTCCAGTACCTTCGGCTCTACGTGCGGTACCTGCGAGAGAAGCTCGAAGACGATCCCACCAACCCCAAGCTCATCATAACCGAGTGGGGCATCGGCTATCGCCTGCGCGCCCCGGACGATTGACCTCCCGGGTCTACCGCCAGGGAGCGCAGCTCGAAGTAGACAGCCGGCTCGCTGACGCCGCGTCCCACTATCACCTCCTGCACCCCGATGTCACCCCAGGATTCCTCAGCCGTTCCCGTCTCGGCACCGACCACGCCCACGAAAGCATGGGCGCAGCGGAAGCACCCCCGCAGGTCGGCTTCCAGGCCCAGCCGCCCCAGAGCCCCTACTGCCTCCTGGCTCAGGTTGAGCGACGCCTCATCGGCGACGGCGCCGGCCACGATGGTGCCCCACGGAAGCGATTCCAGGTAGGCGGACATCTCCGACGATGCCTGGGGGTCGGCATGGGTGTCGAACGACCGTCTCGAGATGATCTCACCTGAGACGGCATCGAGAGCCACCAGATTGTAGCCCCGGCCATTCGGGCTTGCCTCTCGCCCACCAACGTACACCCGGCCGAAGTCGCCGAACTCCTCCCCTGCGCTCCGCACGTACAGGTCCACCGGCGCCTGCACGCCAGTGTTCCCGATGGCGCGAACAGCTGGCAGCGATCGGGGGTCTCGCCGCCGGGCTCCCAGCAACAAGACCTGCTGCACAGGGGCAGATTCGGGGGGCAGGGATACCTGGCACTTCGACCACTCATCCGTGAGCTGGCACTCCCCCACCAGGCGTCCGCCGGCCTCCACCGCCACCGCATCGCCCGTGCCCAAGCCTCTCACCTCGAGCGTCAGGTGGCGCACGTCGCCCCCGGGCACCAGCAGCCGAGCCCGAGACCGCACCGCCGGGGCCGGCGCCCTCCTGCTTCCCCAGCCCTCCGCCAGGGCAACCCGCAGGTCCAGCGGCCCCAGGCCACTGTCGGACTGGACCGCGTAGACGCGCATCCCCTCCTGCTCCGCCACCAATCGGGTGGGCAGCACTTCCTCAACGTATTGCCGCAAAGGCCCGTCCACGGGGGGCGTGTGGGTCACCACGTAGCGGACGCCCAGCGCCGCCAGCACCCTTCCGGCCAGGGCACGGTCGTGCTCCCACGCGTCCGTCGGCAGGCCCCGCCCTGTCTGCAGGGCCACCAGGGACTCGAGCACGGGCATCTCGGCGAAGTACTGGAACTTGAGCTCCGGATTGCGGGAGGTGTTGCCGCCCAGCAGCCTCTTGCCGTGCGCCGTCTGGTAGAACTGGCTGAACATGATGCCGACGTGCTGCGCCCCGGTCACTCGGAAGCCGTTCCGCCATCCCAGCGGCAACTCGAGCACGGCGAAATCGCCCGGCTCCTCTCGGATCAACCTGTACAGCGAAGGCACTCTCATGTCGGACAAAGGCAGCGGCGCCGACAGGTTCTCTCCCAGAAACAGCAGCGTCAGCCCGCCCAGCAGCCACCACTGCCGGCGAGGTAACCGCCGCATCAGGTGGGCCACGCCCATACCCCCGAGAACAGCCAGCGACAGGCCCAGCATCACCCCGAAGCGGCTGGGGTAGCGGTTGGCCTTGAACAGGGGCAGCTCCTGCAGGACGCTGAAGGGCATAGGCAGGTGAAATTCGGAGCCGTTCACCTGCAGCACCGGACCGAAGGCCAGCAACAGGAACACCACCGCCGCCGTGCCCCAGAAGGCGGGACGGCCGTTCCTGGTGCCAGCCAGCGCCACCGCTGCCAACA
This sequence comes from Anaerolineae bacterium, assembly GCA_013178015.1. NCBI lineage: Bacteria > Bacillati > Chloroflexota > Anaerolineae > Anaerolineae bacterium. The sequence continues at coordinate 61,811 of JABLXR010000008.1, read as the reverse complement.
CCCAGAGCGAGAGCCCGTAGTAGAGGTGCTGGCCCTTGTCGAAGTGGCGGACCTCCATCCACTCGCTCACCAGACTCCCAAGGCCAGGGTGCAGCATGGTAGGGGCGATCAGCCCAGCCACGTCCGCGGAGAACACGTCGGCAAAGCCGCCGCCCACCACGGTGAAGTCCCCCTCGACGGCGAGATCCAGAGCCATGCTTCCCAGTATCGGGGCGATGATGGCCACGAATAGGCCCCCGGCGAGGGCTACGGGAAGCAGGGTGCGCCTCAGGAAGGCAGACCAGGTGTTGCGCCCCGCGAGGGTCTCGGCCACCCGCCAGGCCACGAGCAACCCCAGGAACACCAGCAGGAAGGAGGCGTAGGTCATCTCCGCCCAGGCCTGCATTCCCAGGAACAGCCCCGCCAAACCGGCCTGTCGCCACCGGCCCCGGATGGCCTCCCACAGGCTGAGCACGGCGAAGGGCACCCACTGAGAGGAGGCGATGTTGAACTGGCCCAAGGCCGCGTAGAACAGCTTGGGGGCAGCGAAGGCATAGGCCAGCCCAGCGAACCAGGCGGCGGATACAGCCCACCGCCGATCCACTGGACCCAGCAGCCGCAACGTCAGCAGGAAGGCTCCGTACCCCCCCAGGACATAGGACGACAGCAGGATGAGGTTGCTGGCGGGAACCAGCCCGAAGATCGCCTGCAGAGGGCCGGAGAGGAAGCCATTGAGAACAGTGAGAGTGTAGAAGGCCAGGTTGATCCTGATGGGATGGAACATGTAATCGCAGTGAAAGAGGTCGCGCCCGTGCAGTGCCGAGTCCCATACCCACCAAAGGTTCCAGGTCAAAGCCGGGTCGTCTATCCCATCGCCGGGAACGTGGGTGGTGAAACGCAGGGCGAGGGGGAGGGTGAGGATCAGCGCGAGCCCGGCATAGCTGGCAAGCACGCCCACGTGCAGGGCAAGCACGCCCCCACGACGCGACCGATGAGCAGGTCCGCGCGGGGAGGCCGCCATTCAGGAGTCGCCCGCGGGCAGGACGGCGCGCAACTCCTCTTCGGTCACGTCGTCGTAGACCCGGACGTCGCCCAAGGCCAGGGGCAAGACGAATCGAAGGCGGCCTGCGCGGCGCTTCTTGTCCGCCTGCATGGCGCCCAGGACCGCGTCAGGCACATAGGGAGGCGGTTTCACCGGCAACCCCGTCGTCTGCAAGCAGGCCACCAGCCGTTCCTCCAGGTCCGGCGCCGTAAGCCCCCGGTGCCGGGCCAGTCGAGCCGCCAGCACCATGCCGATGGCAACTGCCTCGCCGTGTCTTAGCCGGAAGTCGCTCAGCTTCTCGTAGGCGTGTCCAAAGGTATGCCCCAGGTTGAGCACGGCCCTGCGGCCCTGCTCGTAGGGGTCCTCCTCCACCACGCCGACCTTGACCCGGATGGAACGCTCGATCACCTCCAACAGGTCATACTGGCCCGTTTCCAGTCTCCGGAACAGCTCCGGATCGGCGATGACACCATGCTTGACCGCCTCCGCCAGGCCGGCCCGTCTCTCCTCGTTCGGCAGGGTCTCCATACACTCCGCGTCCACCAGCACCAAATCCGGCTGCTTGAACGCGCCCACCAGGTTCTTGCCCGCGGGTAGGTCCACGGCCACCTTGCCTCCCACGCTCGAGTCGAAGGCCGCCAGAAGCGTGGTGGGTACCTGCACCAGAGGCACGCCACGCATGTAGAGGGCCGCGACCAGCCCGGCCGTGTCCCCCACTACCCCGCCACCCAGGGCAATCACGATGCAGTCGCGCCCGAGGCCCGCCTCCACCATGTCGGTCACCAGGCTCTCCACCGTCGCCAGCGTCTTGCTGCGTTCGCCGGCGGGGAACCTCAGCACAGTGGCGTCCAGGCCTCGCTCCGCTAGGCCGCGCACCAGGGTCTCGCCCCACAAGTCGACGACCGTATCGTCGCCAATCACGGCCACCCGCCCGACCAGGCCCCGCGACCGCAGGTACAGGCCGGCGGCCTTGAGTCCCCCGCGGGTGACGAACACGGGGTAGAAGCCACCGGGGTAGTGCACCCCCAGGGCGCGCTCGCCGGTGTGCTCGGCGTTGGCAGCGATGTCCACCACTCGAGCCACGACCTGCTCCACCGCCAGTCCGGTGGTGTCCACCTGATGCGGTATCTCTCGGTAGGCCGGCTCGCGCTGCTGGAGGAGCTCCTCCATGCGCCCCCGGCGATCGCCCGCTTCCAGCATGGGCCGCCCCCGAGTGCCCGAGACCCGCTCCCATAACGCTTCCGGCGACGCCGTCAGCCGCACCAGCAAGCCCGTGGCCCCCAGCGCCTCCCGGTTGCCGCGATCCACCAGGGTGCCGCCTCCTGTGGCGATCACCAACTCGCGCTCGTCCGCCAGTTCCCGAGCCAGCCGACTCTCCTCAGCCCGGAAGAAGGGCTCTCCCAGTCGCCGGAAGATGTCGGGCACGCTCATGCCCAGCCGCCGCGCTAGTACTTCGTCCATGTCCACAAAGCGCCGGCCGAGATGCTCGGCCACCGCTCGGCCCACCTCTGTCTTGCCACTCCCCATGAACCCGGTGAGCACTAGGTTACGCGCCAAGTCTCGGCTCAACCGTCCCCCCTCGCTGCTCCGGGCCCGACCAGCGGTCGTTCCAGGTACCGTGACAAGGCTGCCTGGAGAGATGCCATCGAGTCGCCGCCGAACTTGTCCAGCAGGGCGTCAGCGAGAACCAGACAAGCCATCGCTTCCACCACCACTGCGGCCGCGGGCACCGCGCACACGTCTGAGCGCTCGTAGCGGGTTTCCGTCGCCTGCCCGCTGTCCAGGTCCAGAGATGGCTGGGGAGCGAGAGTGGTAGGGATGGGCTTCATGGCTGCCCGCAGCACCAGCAATTGCCCCGTGGTCATGCCGCCTTCTAGGCCGCCGCACCGGTTGGACGCGCGCAGCCGGCCTGCCTCCCCCACCGTGACCGGCCCCTCGGACGACGGTACTATGCCGTCGTGGACCCGCGTGCCGCGCTGCGTGGCATTGGCGAAGGCGGGTCCGATCTCCACTCCCTTGATCGCTTGAACGCTCATGGCCGCCTGGGCCAGCCGCCCGTCTAGGCGTCGGTCCCATTGCACGTGCGAGCCCAGCCCCGGCGGCAGGCCAGTCGCCAGCACCACCAGCACCCCTCCCAGCGAGTCCCCGTCGGCCCGAGCCCGATCTATCTCTCGACGCATGGCGTCGGCCGTCTCTGGGTCAGGACAGCGCACGTCGCTCTCGTCCGCCTGCTGCACAAGCTCCCAGTGCGGCTCCAGGGGCGGGAGAGCGGCTTCGCCTATACCCTCCACGTAAGAGCCTACCGCGACTCCGCAGTCCTGCAGTACCCGCCGAGCCACCGCCCCGGCAGCCACCCGGGCTGCCGTCTCCCGGGCGCTGGCCCGCTCCAACACCGGTCGGCAGTCATCCAACTCGTACTTCAGCACCCCCGGCAGGTCGGCGTGACCCGGGCGGGGGATAGACAGGCGAGGCCAGGGACGATCGCGCCAGTTGGCCCAGTCGCGGTTGCGCACCAGGATGGCGATGGGCGCACCCGATGTGACCCCATTGATGACACCGGCAAGGATCTCCCCCTCATCGCTCTCGATGGCCATCCGGCCACCGCGGCCGTAGCCCACCTGGCGCCGGCGCAGGTCCCGCCGGATGTCTTCCTGACTCAGCCGCAGCCCTGCTGGGGTACCCTCCACGATGGCAACCAGAGCCGGGCCGTGCGACTCACCTGCCGTCAGGAACCGCAACCCGCTCACGCCCGCATCCTATCGAGAACCTCGAAGAACCCGGGAAAGGAGTCATCGGCGCACTCGGCGCCCTCGATGGTAACCGGGCCATCGGCCACCAGCGCCGCCACCGCCAGGGCCATGGCCAGGCGATGGTCCCCGTGGCTGGAGACCGTGGTGGCCCGCAGAGGCGTCGGCCCTTCCACCACGTACCCGTCCGGCAACTCCTCGATGCGGGCGCCCAGCGCCCGCAGCTCACTCACCAGAGTGGCCACCCGGTCGCTTTCCTTCACCCGCAGCTCCGATGCCTCCCGCACCTCGGTGACACCGTCAGCCTGGGTAGCGAGGACGGCCACCAGAGGCAGCTCGTCTATAGCTCGGGGCACCAGTTCCCCCGCCACCTTGGTGGGGCGCAGGGACGCCGAGCGTACCACCAGGTCCGCCACTGGCTCGCCCCCCTCCAGGCGCTCGCCCTCCAACCGCACATTGGCCCCCATGGCGCGGGCGATGTCCAGAAAGCCGGTGCGGGTGGGATTTACCCCCACACCCTCGATCAAAACGCCCGATCCGGGCACTAGCGTCGCGGCCGCCACCAGGAAGGCAGCCGAGGACAGGTCGCCCGGAACCACCAGCTCCAGGGGCGCAAGTCGCGCTGCAGGCTCGACGGTAATGGCCGCTCCTTCCGCCCTCACTCGAGCGCCCATGGCCCGTAGCATCCGCTCAGTGTGATCCCGAGTAGGTCCAGGCTCCCGAACGGTGGTGGGCTGCTGGCCCCGGAGACCGGCCAGCAGCAGGCACGACTTGACCTGGGCGCTGGCCACGGGCAGGGCGTAGTCTATGCCCCGAAGGGCGCCGCCCCGCACGGTGATGGGCGGGAACCGATCGCCGTCTCGGCCCAGGACGACAGCGCCCATCTGCCGCAGCGGCTCCACGATTCGGCCCATAGGGCGCCGCCGCAAGGAGTCGTTGCCAGTAAGCACGCAAGTCAGGTCAAAGCCGGCCACCAGCCCCGCCAGCAGCCGCATGGTGGTCCCCGAGCCCCGGCAGTTGACCACGTCCCCGGGCTCGCGCAGTCCCGCCGGACCCAGACCCCGAACTCGGAGAGTGCCGGGCCCGGCGTCCTCCACCGGGGCCCCCAAGGCGCGGACCGCATCCACCGAGGCCCGGCAGTCCCCACTCTCGAGGTAGCCACGCACCAGTGTATCGCCCTCCGCCACTGCTCCCAGAAGCAGGGCGCGATGGGTGATGGACTTGTCGCCTGGGACCCGCACCTCGCCCATCAGGCGGCGCGCGGGCTGCACCTCCCGGTTCATGGCACCCTCCTCGACTGCCGCGCCCCCTCCAGGAGGACGGCCAGCCCGGGTTCGTCCCCACTCGCCAACGCCTGCTCTATCTTGCCCAGCTGCTGCTGGAGCGCCTGCAGCCCGGCCAGGACGTGGGCGCGGTTGGTAAGCAGGATGTCGAGCATCATGCTCACGTCGCTGGCAGCCAGTCGCGTCGTGTCCCGGTAGCCCCCGGCGCTTAGCGCCCGCAGGTCGCCCTCGGGCACGGCCTCCGCCACTGCCCGCGCCAACGCCGACGCAGCCAGGTAAGGCAGATGGCTAGTGCGGGCCACGATGGCGTCGTGTTCGGCCGCATCCAGTATCAGAGGTCGGGCGCCCACAGCGCGCGCCAGAGAGCTGACGACCTGCACCGTACCCGGGGCTGTGGCCCGGCTCGGGCACAGAACCCAGGTGGCACCCCGGTACAGGTCCGGCTCGGCCGCCTCCAGGCCCCTGCTCTCCCTGCCGCACATGGGGTGCCCGCCCACACATTGATCCGGGCGGCCGGTGCGGCTCATGGCTGCCACAACCTCCAGCTTGGTGCTGCCCACATCGGTCAGCACAGCCCCAGGCGGCAGAAGCCCGTCTGCCTCTTTCACTTGCTCGATGATGGTGCGCACCGGAGTGGCCAGTACCGCCAGCTGTACGCCCGCGAGTACCTCAGGTAGCGACATGCCCCCGTCGTCTATCCAACCCCGTCCCACTGCCCACTCGAGGGTCTCGGCTCGGCGCGACACTCCGAGAATGCGTGCTTGAGGCCAGGCCTGCCGAAGTGATGCCGCCAGCGATCCTCCCATCAGGCCCAGCCCCACCACGCCCACCGCGTACCCCGGCGGGGGAAAGCCGCCCTCATCTCCCATGGCTAGACGGTCCTGTCCACTGCTTCAGCGATGGCCCGGACAGACCGGACCAGACGAGCAAAGCTCTCGGGCTTCAGGCTCTGAGCCCCGTCCGAGAGTGCCCGGGCAGGCTCGGGGTGGACCTCTACCATCAGCCCGTCGGCGCCGGCGGCGACGGCCGCCCGCGACACCGGTTCCACCAGGTCCCACCTGCCAGTGCCGTGGCTCGGGTCCACCGTCACCGGCAAGTGGGTCAGCCCCTTGAGCACTGGCACGGCGTTTATGTCGAGAGTGTTGCGGGTGTAGGTTTCGAAAGTGCGAATGCCGCGCTCGCACAGGACCACCTGGTAGTTCCCGTGCGACAGAATATACTCTGCCGCCATGAGGAACTCCTCCATAGTGGACATCAAGCCCCGCTTGAGGAGCACCGGGCAGCCAGCCTCCCCCACTGCGTGCAGGAGGCTGTAGTTCTGCATGTTACGGGTGCCCACCTGCACCATGTCGGCATACTGGGCCACCAGCGCCACCTTCTCCGGCGCCATCACCTCGCTCACCACCGGCAAGCCGGTGGCCTCCCGCGCTTGGGCCAGCAGCTCCAGCGCCTTCTCGCCCAGGCCAGGAAAGGCGTAGGGCGAAGTGCGAGGCTTGAAAGCACCACCTCGCAGCATAGACGCACCCGCCTCCTTGACTGCCCATGCCGTCTCCATCAGCTGCTGAGCGCTCTCGACCGCGCAGGGGCCGGCCATGATGATAACGCGGCGGTCGCCGAGCATCACCCCACGCACCTGTACCACCGTGTTGTCCGGCCGAAAGTCGCGGCTGGCCAGCTTGAAGGGATGAAGGATGGGTATGACGCGCTCGACTCCCGCCAGCAGCTCCAGGCTCTGCTGGCTGACGTTCCGTTCGTCGCCGATGAGCCCGATGATGGTGCGCTCCTCGCCATGCGACAGGTGGGCCCGAAACCCGAGGGCCTCGATCTGGCGCGTCACCGCCCCCACCTCCTCCGCCGACGCGCCCATCCGCATGACGATTATCATCTGCACTCCTCCGATCTGGCCCCAGAACAGGCCTGCATCTCCTCGGCCAGGTCCGGCCGAAGGGCCTCTGCTCCTCGCAAGTACAGGTGCACTATCTCGCTCTGCGCCTTCTCCGTATTCCAGTGCAAGAGCACCCTCACGCACCGAGGTAGCGCCCCAGGAACCGGGATTTCCCTGGTGCACATTAGCGGAACACTCACCCAACCCAGGTCGCGGGCTGCCCGAGCGGGAAAGGCCGCGTCCAGGTCGGGCGTCAGGCTGAACAAGGCGCTGGCGACATCCTCGGGCGCGATCGCGTTGGCCGCCACCAAGGTCGAGAGCAGCTCCCGCGTGGCCGAGAGTATCTCCTCCTCGGTGTTGGCCTCACAGGTGATGGCACCCCGCACCCCCCGTACAGCTACCGACATATGCGTCCACTCCCGAGAAAAGAGAAGAGGCGTGGTCATGGCCACGCCTTGGGTTCCGATCTTAGCTCTGAGTGAACACGCCGGCGCCGGCCGCGCTTACGCGTACCCTCGGTAGTAGTAGGCAAAGGCCCCGAGCGGCATTGGTCCGGCATCTCCCGCGTGTGATCAACTCCCAACATACCACACTACGCCGGCCGGAGGCAAGGCCAGCACAGGCGTCACGGTCGGAGCACGAAGCCGGGCTGCCCCGTGTCTGAATGCCACACCGCGACCCAAACCGTGTCCAATCAAATGATAATCCTACCGGGCGGGGGTCATTCTATCAGATGATAATCCTACTGGGAGAGGCGGCTCGGTGTCGTTGGCGTATAGGGTCAGATACACGTTTTGGGCCTTGGCGGACTTGGCGGCGCCGGGCAGGCGCAGGATAGCGGCGGCCAGTTCATGGATCTGGGAGCGCAGCATTCGGGGGTCGGTGTCCTGGCGTAGGCGCAGTAGCTGCTCCTCCTTTTCCGGGGCAATGCCTTTGAGCTGGCGCAAGCGCTCGAAGGGGGTGCAAGCGGGGCCGTAGCGACGTCGAGTGCGGTAGGTGCCATCCGGCAGAGGGACTAGTTCCTTTTGGTGCAGGCGCAGCACCGGCTGGAAGAGGTTGTAGTAGAGGCTGAGCATCTCATAGAGGCGGTTCATGGCCCTCACTTGCTCCACCGTGTCCAGGCGCTGGTAGCCCAGGTAGGCCCGTACCAGGGAGGAGTTCTTCTGCTCCACGAAGCGGTTGTCGTTTTTCTGGTAGGGCCGGCTGCGGGACCATTGTAGCTGGGGCACCCAGTGGGCAAACAAGCGCAGGAGGTGGTCGTTGAAGAACTCACCTCCATTGTCCGGGTGCAGTTCCACCACGGGGAAGGGAAGGCGGGTCAGCAGGCGCTGGAAGCCATCGGCCACCACCAGTTGGCTGCGGCCCAGGATGGCGGCGATCTCGCTCCAACCGGTGGCGGCGTCCACCAGGTGGAGGCTGTGGGCGAACTCACCCGATGGGTCCGAGCCACAGTGAAGGACCAAGTCCACCTCCAGGTGGCCGGGCTCGGTCTCGTTCCAGGCCAACCGCTTCATGGGTATGGCCTGGGTGAGGGGTTGGGGTCGCCTGGGTCTGGGGCGGGGAAGGTAGTACTCGTCCTTTTCCATCCCGGCCAGCAGGCGGCGGATGGTGCAGACGCTGATCCTTTCCAGCTGCTGGGCCAGGCTGTCGGTCAACTGAAGATGCCCGTAGCTGGCCAGGTGCTCGGCCATCCAGCCCAGGTTGTCTTTGAGCCTCTCGGCGCAGATGTAGTCCAGGCTCTCGGCGATGACGCTCAGGGCGTACTTGACCTCGGGGCCGTAGGTAACTCCTCGCTCTCTAGTCCGAGCCCTGCGGCCCAGGTCAGGGCGCCCCATGAGCTCGATGAGGTGCTTGCGATGCCTGCCCGTCACCTGCTCCATCTCGTCTAGGAGCAGGGAACGTTCCTTGCGGCTGGCCTGGCGATAGCGATCTTGCATCACCTTGAGATACTCCTCACGGGACTGCCGACTCATCTTCTCCCTCGCAGACATCGCTCCCCCCAGTAGGATTATCAATTGAGGGAACGATACCCGCTCGGTAGGATTTTAGATGATAGGATGCGCAAACTGGACAGGGGGCCGCCGCGGACCTATACTATTTGTTTGAGCCAGAGATCGAGGAGGATGCAACCGTTGGCGAACACGCAGTCAGCCGTCAAGGCTGCCCGACAGAACGAACGGCGGCGGCGGCGCAACCGCATGGTGCGGTCTGCCACCCGCACGTACGTGAAGAAGGCTCGTGTCGCGCTCGTCGAGGGCGACATCGAGCTCGCCCAGGAAGCCGTCCGCCAGGCCGTGGTGGCGCTCGACAAGGCCGCTCAGAAGGGCATAATCCACCGCAACAATGCCTCGCGCCGCAAAGCCCGTCTCATGCGGCAACTCAACCGCATCGGGCAGATGGAATAGCTTGGCTAAGCTGCGCCATGCCGTGAGACAGACGCCCCCGCCACTCGGGGGCGAGTTCCTGAGTTCCTACTCCCCGCTCCCGGTCAGCTCCACCACCAGCTGCGTCAGAACTGCCGCCTCGGAGGCATTGGTTCCTCCTTTAAGAGCGTAGTCGGCCCGCAGAGCCTTCTCTAGCGCCTGCTCCAGCTCGGCCATGGTGAAGAGCCGGCTCTGGGCCACGAAGCGATTGACCAGCCATGGAGGCACCGATAGCTCTTGAGCCAGAGCCGCCTGGCTGGTCCGCGCCTCCACCAAGTCTTTGGCCATCAACAGCAGGCGGAACTGACGAGAGACCATGCCCAACAGGGCCAAGGCCGACTCCGTCTGGCGTATCAGCAGGTCCTCTAGGCGGGCCAATGCCCGGCCTGTCTCCCTTCGGCCTATTGCCTCCACCAGGTCGAACACGCTGCTTTCTGGGCTGGCCACCACCAACTCACGTACATCCTGCACCTGGACCGGGCCCGCGTCTAGAGAGAACGCCGCCAGCTTCTCCAGCTCCGCCTCCAGAGCGACGGCGCTATCTCCCACTCGGCGGTGCAGCTCGGCGGCCGCGTCGCGGCCCAACCGCACCCCCAGGGCCGCCGCTCGGCGCTCTATCCAGCCCTCCACGTCTCCCTCGGTCGTCAGGCTGAAGGCGCGTACCTCTCCCTGTCTCTGCGCCAGCTCGTGCAGTGGGTGCGACTCCGGCTCCCGGTGCAGGTCAGGCTCGACCACCAGTAGCTCAGTGCTGGCAGGCATGTGCTGCAGGGCTGCCAGTAGGGCCGATCGCTCCTGCTTCGAGGCACTGCGAAGACGCTCCATCAGGTCGCGCACCACCACCACTCGGGTGCCCCCGAAGAAGGGCAGGCTGCAACAGATGCTGGCCAACTCCTCCAGGTCCACCACACTGCCGTCCAACCGGACGACGTTCATCACCACCGCCGATCGGCCACCGCTGGCGACGTGACGGGCGACCTCGGCGTCGAGCGATACCCGATCGTCGCCGTAGAATAGCCTCAGCACAGGCTACTCCCAGATCACCGAGACGAAGTGAGTCACGGGCTTGCCCTCCCGCCGCCGAATGGGCCCTATCCGCGCCCCCGCCACGTCGGGGTTGGTGGTGATGGAGCGCTGTACTGCGGTGCCCAGCGGCTGGGCGGCGAGAACCCCCCAAAGAGACGCCAACAGCACCTGTGGGAGGGCCATGGCCCGGGAGCGCCCGCGCGTGCTGTCGGCCGCAAAGGCGGCCAGGCCCGCAATGAGTCCGGTGACGGCCAGGTTGGTGCCGCAGCGAGGGTGGACCGCCAGTTCCGGGTCCCGCTGCAACTCCACCAGAGCCTCGCTGGCGGCCCGAGCCACGGCCGCGGTTTCCACCTGGCCATAGAGGTAGAACCCCCCAGCCGTGCTGCGACCCACCACCTTCAGCGATGGATTCCATCGCCCCAGGAGATGAACAGTGGCATGCTCTAGGGCATGGTTGCGCCGGACCGTCCCCCACATGGATAAGGCCCCCGAGGTGAGGCGCCGCAACATCCGCGTCACCGAACTGCTCAAGCTAGCCTCCCACACTACGCCTGGGGCCCATTCTAGGCCCCGTGTCGCTGCCGAGCCAGTCACCGCGTGACCGCGCCCGACCCCCGACCGGCGAGACGGATTCCAGCCAGCACCGCCGCTCGGGTCCCCCGCTGCGCCCAGACTACGAGAGCAAGCTCCGACTGCATTTCAGCCGCACCTTGGGTCGAGCCATGCCGACGCCTGCGCTCTGTCTCCACGTGCCCACCGCCCCTGACACACCTTTCGCCGAGGAGCGCGCGCCCACGCGCGCCGTCCCCCCGTGTCTTCTGCGCCCGGGGCACCCCCGCCCGAGGGGCAGGCTCCCCCGCGCGCGCCCTGCCTCCACGTGCCGACCGCGCCCGGGGAGAACCTGCCCCTCAAAAGGGATTTGGACACCATCGCCTCGCTCTGCTGGCCGGCTGCGGAGCCTGCCCTGACGGCCTGTGAACAGACCACCCATGCCGGTCTGCGCGGGCCTGTCCCACGCCACCTCAGCTTGGGTGAGCTTGTGCTCTCGATCCTAAGCTCTGGCGTCGCCGCTGGCCGGCACTAGGCCTTCTGCCCATTGCCTCACGTTTCGCGTGGTGCCTCTCGGGTGCTAGAATCAGTGCACCTATCCCCAGAGGCAGAGCCATTGAACCGCGCCCCATCCGACGCTCCCCTGATACAGGTCGAGGGGGCCAGCTACCGGTACCCCGATGGCACGGCCGCCATAACCGATATCAGCCTTCAGGTGCAGCCGGGCGAGTACGTGGCCCTGGTCGGCCGCAATGGCTGTGGCAAGTCCACTCTGTGTCGCCTCATGAATGGCCTTCTGCTGCCGAACCCCGGGCGGATCCTGGTCCGGGGTATGGACACTAGGGAACCAGGAACCGAGTTGCCAGTGCGGAGCACCGTGGCCATGGTGTTCCAGGTGCCAGACAACCAGATCGTGGCCACGGTAGTCGAGCACGACGTTGCCTTCGGTCCGGAGAACCTGGGCATTCCCACGCCCGAGCTTCGCCTGCGGGTGAGAGAGGCACTGGAGACAGTTGGCATGTGGGAGCAACGCGAGCGGGCCCCGCATCTCCTCTCGGAGGGCGAGAAGCAGCTCGTGGCCATCGCCGGCGCCCTGGCGATGCATCCTCGCTGCCTGATCCTGGACGAGGCTACCTCCATGCTCGATCCTGTGGCCCGAGACCGGGTGCTGGCTGTAGCCCGGCAAGTGCACCTCAATGGAGTGTCCGTGATAGTTGTCACCCACAACCTCTCCGAAGCGCTGGAGGCCCGGAGAGTGCTTGCCCTGGATCGTGGCCACCTGGCCTACGACGGCCCGCCAATGGATCTCCTCAAGGACGATGACCTCATGGCCCAGCTGGGTCTCGCCGCGCCCCCGGCGAGCCAGGTAGCGCGCGAAGTCCATCGCCGTAGACCCTTCTTCCCTCGCGGCCTCCACCGGCCGGAGGAGGTGGCGAAGGCAGTCCTCGAGTTCTGCTGCAGGCCGGCGTGAGCGCGATCGAGCTGCACGATCTCAGCTACACGTACTTGGAGGGCACCGCCATGGCGGCCCCCGCTCTTCGAGAGGTGTCGCTCCGGGTGGAGGAAGGGGAGATAGTGGCCCTGGTGGGCGAGACGGGAGCGGGCAAGAGCACCCTGCTCCAGATCTGCCGCGGGCTCTACCGCCCGGCTCGCCCTGGGCAGGCTCTGGTGCTTGGGGTGGACACGCACAACCCGCGTGCGCTTGGCGCTCTACGCCTGAGGGTGGGGCTGCTGCTTCAGCGCTCTGAGGCCCAGCTCATCGAGCGTTTCGTGGGCGATGACGTGGCCTTCGGGCCCCGACAGGCCGGTCTCTCCCACTCAGAGGTCCGGGAGCGAGTCCGCTGGGCCATGGAGAGCGTCGGCCTAGGCTTCGAGGAGTTCAAGGACCGGCGTACCTTCAACCTCAGCGGTGGCGAGAAGCGGAAGGTCGCCCTCGCCGGTGTCCTCGCCTCTCGGCCCGAGCTCATCCTCCTGGACGAGCCCACCGCCGGTCTCGATCCTGAGTCGCGCCGGGCGGTTCTGGACTTGATCGAGAGGCTCCGGCAGGAGGGCTCCACCTTCCTGGTGGCCAGCACTGGAGTGGAAGACGTGCCCGCCATCGCCGACCGGCTCGTGGTCCTGAGCGATGGACGGGTGGAGGGAGACGTGCAGGCCCCCGAAGTCTGGCGGCACGCGGGGCTCTTCAGGCGCCACTCTTTGGAGTTACCTGAGGTAGGGCGCATACTCGAGCTGCTGGCGGCCGCCGGCCATGAGCTGTCACCCAACTCACTGAAGCCCGATTCTGTGGCGAGGGAGATATGCAGGATCTTGCCTACCTGCGCCACCTGACCTTCGGGCAGTACCTGCCCCGACAGTCTGTGGTGCACTCGCTCGACCCGCGCACCAAGATACTGGCGGTAGCGGCGCTATCTTTGGCAATCATCACCAATGCTTCTTACGTCGCCGCTGTCTTGCTGCTGGCGACAGTGCTGTCACTGTCTGTCCTCTCCCGCATCCATCCGCGGCACGTGGTCTCGGGGCTCGGCCCCCTGGTCCCGTACGTGATCGCCTTCGCCGCCATCCAGATGCTCTTCTTCCGGGGCGGCTTCGGCCCCACCACCGAACCTGCGGTGCTGTGGCAATGGGGTCCGTTCGTCATGACCAACGCCGGGATGCGGCTGGCTATCATCTCCGTATCACGCCTGATCGAGTTCTGGTTCCTTACCACCCTGCTCACCAACACCACTCCCATGCCCAGCTTGGCTCATGGCATCGAGGGTGTGTTCAGACCCTTCTCCGCCATCGGTTTCCCGGGACACGAGTTGGCCCTCGTGCTCACCCTGGCCCTGAGGTTCTTGCCTCTCTTTGCCCTGGAGTTGGAGGACACGGTGAAAGCCCAGCTATCCCGGGGGGCAAAGTGGGAGACAGGCCGGCTGGCCCTCATCCGCAACTCCCGCCAGGTAGCCGTGCTCCTGGTGCCGCTCTTCGCCGACGCCCTGCGGCGAACCGAGGAGTTGGCTACAGCCATGGAGGCGCGCTGCTACGTGGGGGGGAAAGGCCGCACCCACCTGCTCACTCTCCGGTTCCAGGCTCGTGACCGGATCGCTCTCGCGGCGGCCTGTGCTATCTCGTTTGGCCTGGTCTTGCTGCGCAACTCCTTCCCCTGGTAGTGTTTGTATAGAGACAGCAGTCCTGTCCGCCTTGTGCCCGGGCGCTGCAGTGCAGTGACAGGGCAGTCCCCGCACTCCCCCGGCCCGGACCCACGACAGGCGCGAGTGCCGAACACGATGGGAGGCGTTCATGGGAGCGCATGGCGGTGAAGCAATAGGTCAACGTCCTGATCGAGACGCCCAGTCGGCAGCGAAGCGTCGCATCCGGGGAGTGGTTCTGGCGGGTACCCTGAGTGCGCTTACCATTCTGCTCGGGCTAGTCCCCATGGTTGGGCTCATTCCGGTCCCCACCCCGGCCGGTTCCGCCACCACGATGCACATTCCGGCGATACTGGGAGGCATTCTGGGCGGCCCAGTGGTAGGCAGCCTGGTTGGGCTGGCGTTCGGGCTCTTCTCCATCGGTCCAGCCGCCATACCGGTCAAGGACCCACTAGTGGTAGGACTGCCACGGCTGTTCATCGGGGTGGTCGCCTGGGCCGTGTACGCCGGCGCCCTGCGCTCGGACAAGAGGGTTACAGCCGCCCTCCTAGCGGTGACGGCCATATTCGGCGCCTGGTTCGCCGTGCAGATGCTGCCTCAGCGGCCGGCGCTCGGCTGGGCCATGCTCGCTTTGGTGGCTCTGGCAGCTGCCGTGATGGTCTACTTCCTGGGCAAGGGCAGCCGGGAGGCGATCGCCGTCGCCGCTGGGGCACTCTTCGGGTCATTCACCAACACGGTTCTCGTGCTGGGCATGGCCTGGCTTCGAGCCTATATCCCGGGCGAGGGCGTGCTACTGGTGGGCATCACTCACGGCATCCCCGAGGCGATCGTGGCCGTGGTTATCTCCGTCCTTGTCGTGGGCGCCGTCAGAGGCGCGGCTGGCTGGGGACGTTCCAGCGTCTAGGAGCTGGGGCCGCGCCGCTGTGTGGCCGTAATGCGGGCGTCGCGGGAGAGCGGAGCTCCGTGCTATAATCACCGCAGTCCAGCACGGCCGGTGGCAGCCTAGCGCTCGGCCGTGTCAGGTCCCTGCAGGAGGATGCGGTGCTCCCCCTCCTTCGCTTCTTGGTTTCGCTGCCCGTGCGTCCACCCATGGCGGTCGAGCCTTGAACCGCGCCCGCCAGCCCAGCCCCGGCTTCCTTGCCCCGGGGGCCGTCCTCGTTCTCGCGCTCGCTGTCCTCTCTCTTCTGCCCGTCGCCGGCGCACGGGCTGAGGAGGGAGTAGGCGCACAAGGTGTGGCCGCCAACCTGGTTATGAACTGGTCTTTCGAGACCTTCGAGGGCTTCACCGTGTACGATCGCGTCGGCCAGTACTGGGACGCCTTCGTTCTCTCCGGGAACTCAGTGGAGTTTAGACAGGGCACTCAGTTTGCCGGTGTCAACGTGGAGCGAATTGACGGCCGGGACAGCCAGATCATCAAGAGCGACGAGCCCTTCGATGCCGGCGTGTACCAGATCGTGGCCGGCCTGCAGCCTGACCAGTGGTACTCGGCTCTCGCCTACATCCTCACCGTCTACCAGACTTCGGCTGTCGAAGATCCCAGGGACTTTGACGGCATGATGGTGAAGCAGATCGGCGTGGATCCCACCGGCGGCCGTAACCCGCTGTCCCCCAGCGTCATCTGGGGCGAGCCCGTTGACAAGAACATGGACCGCAACACCTGGGGCCACCGCCTGACCTTTCAGGCCACGGGATACTCTGCTACCTTCTACATCCGGGTGCAGGCGCTGCAAGGCGTCTCCCACGCGGCCTATGACAACTTGGCTTTCATAGACGGCGCCCAGCTGCGTCTGGCTCCCGTGTCCCAGGCTATCGTTCCGGACACAGCGCCCGCGGGGCCATTCGAGGTCAAATGGCAGTCAGTGGTGCCTAACGCGTGGACCACTGAGGCTCGGGTTATCTCGCACGACGTGGAGTACCGGGACGGCCTGGGGCCTTGGCAGCGGTGGCTTACCCAGACCACCAGTGGCGGACAGGAGTTCAACCTCGTTGTCCCTGGTCACGAGTACTCGTTCCGCGTGCGCGCCTGGGCTCAATACGTGGGTCCCTTTGCCGAGATGCACGGCCCTTGGGCTGAATCGGCGGCCGTCCGGCTGGGCCGAGTAATAGAGGCTACCGCCCTGGACAACCGCGGCAACGCTGTGGCCGGCATTCCCTTCGAGCTCCGCTCCCAGTCTGCCATGGTCGCTTCCGCCGTCACCGACGGCGCCGGGCACGCCTACCTGGCGGGCGAGGAGAACGTGGCCTACCAGGTGATCGCCAGAGATACCTGGTTCCGAGCCCCACCCGCGGTCCACAACGTCCTCATCGGCCCTGGCATATCCCCCGTGGCCGTGACCGTCATGCCACCCGACGACGTGGTCTCCGATGGCTCCTTCGAGCAATCGACGACGGGACAGGTCCCGGGGGGCTGGTCGTCCTCTGGCCCCATGGCCCGAGTCACCGACTATCGCTACCACACCGGTGTACGCAGCGTGGAGCTGGCCACCGACATGGACTACACTGGGGTGTGCCTCGCCCGGGACTTTGTTGTCGAAGGCGCCTATCTTCCTACGCTCTCGTTCTGGTATCGGCTGCAGCCGGGCGAGGGTGGGATGGCCAAGGTGCTCCAGGTGCAGATCAGAGACTCATCCCAGCTGGTGCTTGCCAAGGCCTCCTTGCAGTCCCAGACTGACACTGAGTGGCGGAACCATTATCTGGCTCTCACCGAGGATGAGTCGCCCTACGCCGGGCAGGTCACGGTCGAGTTCTGCCTCCTGGACCCTGGAGGCGCCACCACCTATGGCACCGTCCGGGCCTACCTCGACGACGTAAGCCTGGGCAGCGCCAGTGGCGGCCCGGTCAAGTCGTACCTGCCCCTCACGACAAAGTAGCTGCACTCCCAGGAGAATGCCCCCGTAGAGGCTGTGCCGGCTCCCCGCCCGCTGGTGTTGAGCCGGCGGGTTGCTGCTTCTTCCCGGCAGTGGCATACTTGGGGCCTGGAGCCGTCTCGTGGGGCGAAGCCAGGCTGCTGCCATCCGCAGACGAGGCCCCGCTTCAGGCCATCGGGCCCGAGAGGGTCCGGTCATAGGAGGCACCTTGGAGATACTGCGAGACCTGGTCGTGTGGACCGCCGGGTGGGCCGACACTCCTTACGGCAGCCTGGCTCTCTTTGTGATCGCCTTCGCTGAGTCGTCCTTCTTTCCCGTGCCGCCGGACGTCTTGATGATACCGCTCGCCCTGATGGCCACGTCTCGCGCTCTCGTGTTCGCGGGAGTGGCTACCCTGGCCTCTCTCGTGGGGGGCTCGTTTGGCTTCCTCATCGGTGCCAAGGGCGGTCGCCCAGTGCTGCGCCGCCTCTTCAGCCCGCAGAAGATCGCGATGGTGCAGGACTACTACCAGCGCTACGACGTGTGGGCTGTGTCCGTGGGCGGGTTTACCCCCCTTCCTTACAAGCTGTTCTCCATATCGGCTGGTGCGTTCGGGCTGGGCTTCAAGCGCTTCCTGGCGGCCTCGCTCCTTGGCCGCGGCGGGCGCTTCTTCCTGGTAGGTCTGGTGATCACCATCTTCGGGGAACCGGTGAAGTACTACCTGGACAAGTACTTCGACTTGGCCGTAGTGGCCTTCACACTCATGCTCATCGGCGGGTTCGCGGCCGTGAGCCTGGTGGCGCGCTGGCGAGCCCGGCGATCGCCCCCTGCCGTGGCCATGGCGCCCGGTAGCGACCCCGCGGAGCCGGTGTGACCAGAGACGCGGCTAGACACGTCTATCCGGCCGGTTCACCCGGGCCGACGGCCACCCGGACGTATCCGTTCCCCGATCCTCGAGCCGTGGGTCCATCTCAGTTCGGGGGGCGAATTGCGGCAGCGACGCTGCACGCCGGCCAGTCCTGCCACATGTGCTGGTCATTCCTGCCATATGTGCCGATCTCTGCGGCCATGTACGCCGGCCAGTCCTCCCGTATACGTCGGCCATTCTTGCCGTAGGGGCGAATCTTGTATTCGCCCGGCCCGCTGTTGATGGTGACGAAGCACGGGATCGGCCCACAAGGGAAGCCTGCCGCCGATCCGCTCGTTATGGCCTCTGGATCTTCCTGGCACTCTGAGAGTCAACGCCAGTGCGCGGCGACTGAGCCCTCGGTTCTGACAGATGCTTCCACGTCAGGGCAACTGCTCCCGGTTCCATACGGCCGATGAGGGCTTCTGGCGGGTGAAGCCGAGCCGCTGGGGCTCCGCCGGCGCATGCGTCGCGCCCAGGACCGAGCGATGAAGGCCCTGAAATGCCCGGTATCGTGTCCAGTTGCCGGGTCTCACTGCAGATAACGCCTACCCAATAAGCGCTGCCGTTTTGACACTCGGCTGGCCTCGCGGTACAATGAACTTTGCTTTGGGGCTGTGGCTCAGTTGGGAGAGCGCCACAATCGCACTGTGGAGGTCAGGGGTTCGAATCCCCTCAGCTCCACCAGCCGAATAGCGCAAAGGCTGTGACGGGGAGTACTAGGCCAGCCTCGCAGAGAGCCGGGTGGAGCGGTGGGACCCCGGCGAGGGCGCCGGAGGCCGCCCGCAAGGCCGAACTCGCCCCCGAGCCGCGCCGCTGAATCGTAGTAAGTGGCGCCGAGCGGTGACGTTACACACCTTCGAGCGGGCGGTGCGCCCGACGTCCGACATCTGGGGCTGTAGCTCAGTGGGAGAGCACTTGTCTGGCAGACAAGGGGTCAGGGGTTCAAATCCCCTCAGCTCCACCTTAGCCTGATGCACCGCCAAGCAGGGTGGTACCGCGAGCGAGCCCTCGTCCCTGAACGGACGAGGGCTCTTCTGTTATTAGTGGGCACCAGGAGGAACGATGGCCGAGGAATACCGAGCACCGGAGATCGAGAAGAAGTGGCAAAGACGTTGGGCTGAGGACCGCCTCTACAACGTCAGCATGGATAGCCCTCTCCCCAAGTACTACTTCCTCACCATGCTGCCCTACACCAGCGGCGATCTCCACATCGGACACTGGTATGCCATGGCGCCGTCAGACGCCAAGGCACGCTACATCCGCATGCAGGGTCACAACGTCATGTTCCCCATGGGCTTCGATGCCTTCGGCCTGCCGGCAGAGAATGCCGCCATCAGACATGGCATCCATCCTCTGACCTGGACCCTCGACAACGTCGCCCGCATGCGCAGCCAGCTCAAGACCATGGGCGCCATGTTCGACTGGGACCGAGAGATAGTCTCCTGCCTGCCCGACTACTACCGTTGGACGCAGTGGTTCTTCCTCCAGTTCTATAAGCACGGCCTGGCCTACCGTGCCAGGGCCTCGGTAGACTTCTGCCCGGTGTGCAACACCACCCTGGCCCGCGAGCAGGTCTGGGGCGACGACCGTCACTGCGAGCGGTGCGCCACTCCGGTGGTCAAGCGCGAGCTGGAGCAGTGGCTGTTGCGCATGACCCGATACGCCGAGGAGCTGCTGGACTTCAGCGGTATCGAGTGGCCGGAGCGGGTGAGAGCTATGCAGACCAACTGGATCGGCCGAAGCGAGGGCGTGGAGTTCGATCTGCCTGTAGCTGACAGCCACCTGAAGATCCGCGTGTTCACCACCCGGCCTGATACCGTGTACGGCATGACCTTCGCCGTCCTGGCCCCGGAGCATGAGCTAGTGGAGATCCTCACTGCCACCGACCGGCTGCCTGAGGTACAGCGTTACCGCGAGCGGGCCCTGCGTCAGAGCGAAGTCGAGCGCCTCAGCACCGAAAGGGAGCGCGATGGCGTATTCATAGGCACCTACGCCGTGAACCCCATGAACGGCCAACAGGTGCCCATATACGTCGCCGACTACGTGCTGACCACCTACGGCACTGGCGCGATCATGGGCGTGCCGGCCCATGACGAGCGAGACTTCGACTTCGCTCGCCGCTATGGCCTGGGCATTCCCGTGGTCATCGCGCCACCCGACTGGGACGGCAAACCGCTGGAGCAGGCGTACCTGGAAGAAGGCACCATGGTCAACTCGGGGCAGTTCGATGGGCTGCCTTCGTCGGAGGCTTGGCACCGAATCGCCGACTACATGGAGGAGCAGGGCATCGGCGAACGCAAGGTGCACTACCGCCTGCACGATTGGCTCATATCCCGTCAGCGCTACTGGGGGGCGCCCATACCAATAGTCTACTGCGAGAGGTGTGGCACAGTCCCCGTCCCAGAGGAGGACTTGCCGGTGCTGCTCCCCGAGGATGCCGAGTTCCTGCCCACGGGCGAGTCGCCCCTCAAGTACCACGAGGGCTTCCGGTACACCACCTGCCCCACCTGTGGCGGACCGGCGGAGCGGGAGACTGACACCATGGACACCTTCATGTGCTCGTCCTGGTACCACATGCGCTACACCAGCCCAGGCTATGACAAGGGCCCCTTCGACCCCGTCGAGGGCAACTACTGGATGCCGGTGGATCAGTACACTGGCGGCATCGAGCACGCCACCATGCACCTGCTCTACACCCGCTTCTTCACCAAGGCATGCCGGGACATGGGTATCCTAGACCATGACGAGCCCATGCTGCGTCTCTTCAACCAGGGCATCATCCTCGGCGAGGACAACGAGAAGATGAGCAAGTCGCGGGGCAACGTGGTGAACCCCGATGACTACGTCAACACCATGGGCGCCGATTCTGTCCGCGCCTACCTGATGTTCATCGGTCCCTGGGAGGAGGGCGGCCCCTGGAGCAGCCGCGGCATCGACGGGGTGTTCCGTTTCTTGAACCGCGTCTGGGCGCTCATCGTAGACCCTGCGCCCGAGCAGCCGCAGCCCGTCGAGGACATGGGCCGGGCCGAGCGCGACCTGCAGCGGATCATGCACAAGACCATCCGCAAGGTCACCGACGACATGGAGGGCTTCCACTTCAACACCATGCTGGCAGCCCTGATGGAGTACAATAATTACCTGGTCAAGGCCAAGCAGACCGAGCTAGCCGTCCGCCCCATCTGGCGGGAAGCCCTGCAGACACTGCTTCTGCTGCTTGCCCCGTCCTGCCCTCACATCACCGAGGAGCTCT
Source organism: Anaerolineae bacterium (assembly GCA_013178015.1). Lineage (NCBI taxonomy): Bacteria > Bacillati > Chloroflexota > Anaerolineae > Anaerolineae bacterium. The sequence continues at coordinate 40,746 of JABLXR010000008.1, read as the reverse complement.
GGGAACGTATGGGAATGCCCTACAGCATTCACCTCCAGCCCTGGCCCAAGTGGGACGAAGGCCTGGCCCGCGACGAGGTGGTGACCGTGGTGGTGCAGGTAAACGGCCGGGTGCGAGACAAGATCGAGATCGAGCCCGATGCACCCGAGGAGCAGGTGCGGGAGTTGGCTCTGGCTACCCCCGGCGCTCAAAGGCACCTAGATGGCAAGAAGATACAGAAGGTGATATACGCCGCGGGCAAAGTGGTCAACATAGTGGCCCGCTGAACTAGGAGGAACTCATGCCAGATCGACGTACGCTCTTGGCACCCGGCGCTCCCCGCGCCATCGGCCCCTACTCCCACGCCGTCATCGCCGGCAACATGGTCTACACCGCCGGCCAGGCCGGCCTCGACCCGGCCACGCGCAAGATGGCCGAGGGTATAGAAGCTCAGACCCGGCAGACGCTGCGTAACCTGGCCGCCATCTTGGAGGCAGCGGGCACCTCCCTACAGAACGTGGTGAAGACCACCGTGTTCCTGGCGAACATGGACGACTTTCAGGCGATGAACGCCGTGTACGCTGAGTTCTTCCCCGAGAACCCGCCTGCCCGCACCACCGTTCAGGCCGCCCGCATACCCCTGGACGCCTTGGTCGAGATCGAGGCGGTTGCGATCCTGGAGGACTGAGGGCATCATTGCCTTACAGCGAGCCGTGTGCTCCGGGAGCGGGCAGCACACGGCTCCGGTGGGCGATAGCCTGGGCCACCTGGCGATTGGCGCAGCAGCGCCGCGGGGAGCGGGGAGTGTAGCTCCGCCTGTGCCCCGGGGAACGAGAGCTCCGTGTGGGCTACCATCTGGGCGCGGGCCAAGGGGACTGACGCCTGACTCGGCTGCGGGGGAAGGAGCGAGTTCTTCCTTGCCCGCGTCATGCACCCTTCTCCGCGTCGCCCTGTCTCCCCGTCACCCGCTCCCCTCCACACCGGCCGAGAGCGGCAGCGCGGCTGGCTGCGATGCCCCGTGGGTTGTTACTCGCCAGTACGCGCTGTAATATCCCTTACATCACGCGTGAGTCGCGGCACCGTCAGAGGAGTCATCAGATCTTGGCGAATCTTGACCCCAAGCTGGACCGATTGCGTCGGCGGCTGTGCCGACTGGGCCGTCTCGCCATCGCCTACTCCGGAGGGGTGGACAGCACCCTACTGCTGAAGGTAGCCGTGGATACCCTGGGACAGGAGCATGTCTTGGCCATCACGGCCGACTCCCCCGTCTCCACCGCCGCTGAGCGGGAGCGTGCTCAGGCTCTGGCCCGCGCCCTGGGCGTGGAGCACCTGGTGGTGCCATCTTCCGAGTTCGACGAGCCCGACTTCGTGGCCAATCGTCCAGACCGCTGCTATGTGTGCAAGCGCCTCCGGTTCGGCCAGCTTCGGGAGTTGGCACAGGCTCGAGGTTTCCCTCACTTGGCCGACGGCACCAACCTTGATGACGGTGCAGAGTATCGTCCCGGAATGCGCGCCGCCGCGGAGCTGGGCGTGCTCAGCCCGTTGCGCGAGGCCGGCCTGAGCAAGGAAGACATCCGCCAGGCCTCCCGCGCCTTGGGGCTGCCTACCGCCGAGCTGCCCAGTTTCGCCTGCCTGGCCTCCCGCGTTCCTTACGGCACTCCTCTGACCGAGGAGACCCTGCGCCGGATCGAGGCCGGGGAGCAGGTGCTGGCCGGCCTGGGCCTAAGGCAGTATCGGCTGCGCGACCACGGCGATGTGGCCCGCATCGAAGTGCCTCCGGAACAGATCCCCATCCTGGTCGAGGCCCGAGGCCAGGTCTGCGCCGCCATCAAGGAGCTGGGCTACCGCTACGTGGCTCTGGACCTGGAGGGGTACCGCACCGGCAGTCTCAACGAGGCCCTCCCGTGAACGACGCGTACCTAGCGGAGCTCCTAGGCGCGGTTCGTGCCGGCTCCCTCTCCGTCGAGGCGGCCCTGGAGAAGCTGCGCTCGCTCCCCTTTGAGGACGTAGGCTTCGCCCACATTGATCATCACCGCCAGCTCCGCCGCGGCTTCCCGGAGGTGGTTTTCGCCCAGGGAAAGACACCGGAGCAGGTCGCTCTCATAATGAGCCGACTGGCCGCGAACGGCTCTTTGGCCCTGGCGACACGGGCCAGCGCCGCCCACTTCGAAGCCGTCAAGGAGCGGATGCCCGAATCCCGTTACTACGATGGCGCCCGCGTCATCGCCACAGGCGATCCCCCGGAGGCGAAGGGCGATCGTTACATCGCGGTGGTGAGCGCCGGCACCTCGGACTCACCCGTGGCTGAGGAAGCGGTCGTTACTGCGCGGTACTTTGGCAATCGGGTCGAGCACGTCTACGACGTAGGCGTGGCGGGCATCCATCGGCTGCTCGCTCATCTGGACCTCATTTCCGGCGCCACCGTGGTGATCGTGGTGGCCGGCATGGAGGGCGCCCTCGCCAGCGTCGTGGGTGGCATGATCAGCGCCCCCGTGGTGGCCGTGCCCACCAGCGTCGGGTACGGTACCAGCCTAGGAGGATTGGCACCCCTGTTCACCATGCTTAATTCCTGCGCTTCCGGCGTGGCAGTGGTGAACATAGACAACGGCTTCGGGGCTGCCTACTTTGCCAGCACCATCATGCGAGCCATCAGTGTCCCCGCCGGCAAGGAGGAGTCTTGAGGGTCTGCTATCTCGACTGTGCTTCGGGGATCTCGGGGGATATGGTCCTGGGGGCCCTGCTCGACGCCGGGCTCGACGTGTCCCGCCTCACCGAGCAGCTGCGGCTTCTCCAGTTGCCCGGCTGGAGCCTGCGCCCGGCTACCGTTCGGCGGGCCGGGCTGAGGGCTACCCTGGCCCAGGTCGCCGCCGAAGAGAGCCATCACCACCGCCATTACAGCGACATAGCGGAGATGATCCGGTCGAGCGGTATCTCCCCGCGGGCGCGCGACATGGCTCTGGCCGTCTTCCGCCGCCTGGGCGAGGCGGAGGCCCACGTGCACGGGGTGAGCCTGGAACAAGTCCACTTCCACGAGGTGGGCGCCGTGGACAGCATCGTGGATATCGTGGGAGCTTGCGTGGGACTGGATCTGCTGGGAGTGGAGGAGGTCTATGGCTCACCCCTGCCCTGGACCCACGGTCGGGTGACTACCGAGCACGGAACACTCCCGGTCCCTGCTCCGGCGACGGCCGAGCTGATGCGGGGATGGCCCGTGGAGTCGGTGGACGCCGAGGGGGAGTGGGTGACTCCTACTGGTGCCGCCATCCTCACCACTCTCGCTCGGGGCTCCTCCATGCCCCCGATGGTAGTCGGGGCCATTGGCTATGGAGCCGGCACCAGGGACCCCGAGGGACGGCCCAACGTGCTCCGCCTGCTCCTCGGGGAGAGGGCAGACGGGGCCCAGTCGGACACGGTGATGGAGGTGCAAGCCAACCTCGACGACGTCAACCCGGAGTGGCTTCCGCGGGCCATGGAGCTCGTCCTCGAGGCCGGGGCGCTCGACGCCACTCTGGCGCCCGTGACCATGAAGAAGGGGCGGCCAGGCTTCGTGCTCAGCGCCCTGTGCCCCGAACCCGATCTCCCGTCGGTCGCCGGGGCCATCCTGCGCCACACCACCAGCCTCGGGGTGCGCTATCACCGGGTTGACCGGCTGAAGTTGCGGCGCGACAGCGTGGCGGTTCAGACCAAATGGGGGATGGTGCAGGTCAAGCTGGCCTACCTGGGGGAGGAGCGAGTCAATGCTGCTCCCGAATACGAGGACTGCCGCCGTCTCAGCGAGGCCACGGGGACACCCCTAAAGGACATATACGCCGCCGCCCTGGCAGCCCTGGATCGCGATAGGTGAACCGCGATGAAAGCTCAGTTTCCCCAGTTGCCCCAGCCCTCCCGCCCACCGGGGGAGTCGGACTTGCCGGTGCCGGCGGAAGAACGCACCTACCTCGCCCTCAGCCCTGACCGGACGCTCTACAACAGCCGTGCCGCCGCTCTAGCTGCTGCCTGGGCATCTCTGAGCCTGGCCGTAGCCGGCCTGGCCCTGGCCGGCGTTGTATCTCCGCTGGCCGGCCTGACCACGTTCCTGCTCCTAGCCGTCCTCGGTACCGTCGCTATGCTGATCGCGGCTCGGTCCTCGGCCGCACCCCGGCTGGAGATCATGCCTGGCGTGGCCCGGTATGCCGGCGGACACTGGCGCCACCGCGAGACCATTGTGCACTACGATCGGGTAGCCGCCGCCTCCATCGTGCAGGGCCCGTTCGAGCGGTTCGTCAGCCGCACGGCCACGCTCGAGCTCACCCTCGCCTGCGGGTCGGGACTGGTCAAACTGAAGGTTTCCGGACTCACGGACGCCAGCGCCCAGCGCGACTCGGTGCTCAGCGTGGCGGGCACCGCCTCCCTCACGGAGACAGAGTGGGAACAAGTCTCACTGGCACGCCGCACCGTATCGGTGCTGGAAGAGGTGAACGAGGAGCTCAGCCGGATGCGGAGTCGGCTCGAGCGCTTGTGAAAGGCAAGGTAGAGGGAGCTATCGCTCTGCCAGAGAGGCCACCGGCGCGTCCGGATAGGGCCGAGCCCAGATCACCAGCCGGTGCGTGTTGGAGGACTGCGGCCAGCAGGTGATGAGCGTCAGCCGCTCGTTTAGCGTGGGCTGCATCCACGACGCGTTCTGCAGTCGCTGTTCCTGCGGTACCCCCTGCTCGGGTAGGATCAGCTTCTCGGCCACTACGTAGTCGTAACGCCTGCCCTGGGCCCAGAGCGACACTATCTGCCCAGGCTCGAGCAGTATGAGGTCGCGAAATACCTGTCCGGCGATGTTGTGGTGCCCCGAGATGACGATGTTTGTGCCCGACCCTGGCCGACCGGAGTTCACGTGCCAACCGGCTGTCCCCACCGGTGGGTCCTGCCAGCGGCTCACCATCGTTCCATCCACCTCCGTTACGGTCCACGCCACGGGGACTACCGCCACGTCCATTCGCAGGTCGGGGATGGTCAGGCGCTCGGGCGGGGCAGGTACAGGCGTAGGGATGGGCGACGGTATCTCGGTCGGCAAGACCAACTGGACGACGTTCGTCCGCAGCGACGGCGACCGCGTGGAACTGGCAACCGCTCCCTTTTCCGACGGTGGGGCCGCCTGGGGACCACTTATTGAATCCGGCGTTGGCAGCCGGGCGGGCCTGGTGGGCGTGGCCGGCGGGCTGGTAGATACACGCACCCCGCACTGACACAGACCGACCGCTCCTACCAGACCGGCCAGAACCACCGCCGGAAGGCGGCGGCGCGACATCGCTCCTCGCTGGGCGCAGCCCTGAGGATGACCGTCGGCACGGGCCCCTGGGTCGCCGTCTCCAGCCAATGGCCTCGCCATCCGACGCCACCTAGACGTAGATTCGCCAGTAGCGGGCCCAGTCCTCCCCACTGCGAACCGCCTCCATCAGCTCCTCCGGAGGAACGGTCCGCACTATCCTTCCCGTCTCGCCGTCAATCACCTTCACCAGCACCTCACCAGTGTCCGCCTGCACCTCGAACTCCACGTAAGCGGATCCACCGCCGGCAGGCCGCCGCTTGGCGGCATCCTCCAGGGCGGCGCCCTTCTCGCCGGCAGGGGCCTCCCTGACCGGGGCCCGCTCCTGTGAGGCCCTGATGTAGGATTGCCAGGCCAGATCGGCGGCATCCGATGCCGACCGGCGATCGGGATGGAAGCCAAGCTCTACTTTGTGCGATGCATCCATGCTGCTCTCCTTGCCCAGGCGTTCTCCTCACCCGGGGGCCGACACCGATCGCCAGTCAGCCCCAGAGCGTGCTGCCGCCAAACAGCAGCCATTCCTGCTGTCGCTGCAGTGCCGCCACGTACTGCTGCTGAAGGCGGTAGTACTGCTCGCGCATGCGCTGAGCCTCCCGCTCGATGCTGGCGCTCATCTCCGCCGCCCGCTTGTTGTACGCCTTCATCTCTCCCTCGACGGACGTACTCCTTCGCGCCAGTATGCCGTCGGTAGTGCTCCCCACGTAGGGCTCCACCACACCGTAGAGCGCGGCAGCCACCTCCGCCAGAAGGGCGGCAGTCCCCTCGAAGTCCGTGGCCAGCGCCGACGCCAGCTTGGATGAGTCCTGCACTTCCAGCGACATGGTCGAGCCGTTGACCGCCATTCCCAAGTCCTGAAGGCTGCCCCCCTCGTACCGGGCGGTTATCGTTTGATACAGCCTGCTCTTCAGCATGGTGAAAGTGCTGTCGCCGGCGAGTGCGCCCCGGGTGTAGGTGGGATTGCTGCCGTACGCGGTGGAGGTGGACGGCGTCAGAGCCGTCTTCGCCCGCAGGTAGGTCATGGCGTCGTTGAACTTGCTGACGAAGTCGCTGACCTTGTTCTGGGCCGCGCTCAGGTCGGTGCTGACCTTGAGCGTCGTGGTGCCCTCGCCCACCAGGCTGAGCGTCAACCCGCTGATGACGTCAGTCAGAGAGGAATTACGGCTCCGGGTGACCACGATGGAGCCGTTGATAGTCAGGCAGGCATCGCTGGCCGCCTGCACCTGGTGCAGCGCGTTCCCGGCTGCGTCCATCAGCTCTAGGTCCTGAAGGACGCTACCGATGGTGTCCTCTCCCGCGATGGCGTGGGCCGCACCCGTCTCCGCAGCCGTCAGCACCAGCTGATTGTCCACGATGCTGGCGGTGATCGTGTTGCCAGGAGCGTAGGAAGCGGCGTTGATGGCCGCCTTGATGTCGGCCAGGCTGTCGGTCGCCACCACCGATATGGCCGCCCCTTGGGCCGAGTACGCCACCCGCGCCGTGCCTGCGTCTCCGATGAAGCGGGCCCCATCGGGCTCGGCCCCGAAGGTGATGGTGAGCCCGCGACCGGTATCGAACGTGCTGCCCGCAACGTCAGCGAAGGGCTGCCACGCTGCCGTAGCGCCCTCCGTGCCGTCCGCCTTGCCGATGGACACGGGTGTGCCCCCGGCGTCCACCAGTCGGAACTGCCAGTTCTCGCCGCTCTGGCGAAACTCGACGTAGTAGTCTCCGCTTCCGAGTTGCGTCTGCCCGCCGGCCACCTCGCCCGTGCCGAACCCGGTGACGCCGGAATTGATCACCGTCGCCGCCGCCTCGCTCGCCGCCTTGCCCCCCAGGTAGAACGTGCCCGACAGGCCTAGGGCCTGGTCCACCTGCCCGTAGCGCCGACCTATGATGGTGTGCGCCTTCGCCAAAGAGGTGACCTCGATGCTGTAGTCGCCCGCGGATGCGGCGGACGACGCCGAAGCAGTGATCACGCCCGATGTGCCCGGCTCCACCTTCTGCGCCGACCCGAAAGTGTAGGTGCTGTCGAATCCGGCGAGCTGCTTGGCCACGCCATTTAGCGAACTGAGCTTGGCGGTAAGGTCGGTGAGGATGCCCTTGAGCACCTGCAACTGGCTCACGTCGTCCTTGATCCGCGTCACCAGCCGCTGACGGTACTGCATGCTCGCCGCTACCAGGCTCTCGATGGCAGAAGTGGACAGGTACCCGAAATCGCCAGTGGCCGACACCATGTTCTAGTCCCCCAGTGACCTCGTTCGTTAACCGGCGATGTTGAGGGCGCCCACGCCCACAGGCATGAGCCTCGCGCCTGTCTCGACCTCGACCGAGCGCCGGTTCTCTGCGCCCAGGCTGGCGCGCGCCTGGGCCCAGCCCTCCCGCAGCTCCCGGAGAAGGGGAGCAGCCGTAGCGTAGTCCCTGGCTCGGATGCACTCCTCGCAGAACTCGTAGATCGCCTGCAGGCGGGGAGCCAGTTCCGGCGCCGCCTTCCAGTTCAGAGCCTGGCGGAGAAGCGACACGGCTCTGAGCGCCCGCTCCATGTCCTCCTGGGCACAGGCTGTGAGGGCCGCATCGTACACCATGATCACCCGCTCGATGGGCGAGGCCATCATGACCCGATGCTCTCTGTAGATGGCTGTCTTCCCCTGATCCTGCTTCACGCTGCCTACCCCCTAGCTGCGACAGGGGGCCGGGCGGCCCCCTGTCGAGAGACGAACGCCCGATGCCAACCGCTTCTACCGGAACAGGGCCAGTATGTTCTGCGGCATCATGTTGGCCTGGCCGAGCATCGCCAGGCTGGTCTGCTGCAGGATCGCCAGCTTGGTGGCCTGGGTCTGCTCGTAAGCCATGTCGGCGTTCATGATTCGGTTGTAGGCAGCTTCCGTGTTCACCTGGGCCACGGACACGACCTCTTCCTTGAAGGACAGCCGCGCCATCAGCGAGCCCACAGTTGCCAGCCGGTTCGAGATCTCGGTGATGGCGCCGTCTACCACGGTCATGTAGGCCGAGGCAGCGGTGTTGTCGCCCACGTCTACGGTGTAGGTGCCGGCCTTGGTGTAGGTGACGGTGGCGCTGTAGCTGCCCCCAGCCAGGCCGTCCGCCACCTGGATCGCTAGCCCGACGCCTAGATTGAGGTCAGACGCGGAAGCTGCGTCGTAGGCGAAAGTCAGCTTGTTGTCGACCAGCCCGCCGTCGGCACCATCCGCATCGACTAGCAGCGGGTTGCCGGAGGAGTCCAGTATTTGGATGTAGCTGTCGCTCGCACTCCCGTCGGTGGTCCCGATAACCACACTGATAGTGTAGGTGCCGGTCTCCAGCTCACTGAGGTTGGCGAAGGTGGCGTTGCCCGCCGTCATGGCGGCCTCGTTGAGGACGCTGTCAGCGTCCTCGGTCTCGGACGCCTCCGAGGTAGCCGTGATGGTTGCCAACGACAACGCCGCCACCGATACGGCGCCGAAGTTGGCGCTAGTCAGCTCGGTGGTCTCGCCCGTGTTGGCGCCCGTCTGGAAGATGATCTTGTTGCCCTGGCCCGCCCAGGCCTGCAAGCCGTCGAGGAGCTTGTTGTCGTTCCACTTGGTCTCCGCGACGATGGTGTCAATCTCTTGTGCGAACTGGCTCAACTGAGAGGCGATGGCGTTGCGTTCGGTGCTACCGAGGGTGTCGTTGGCGGCGGCTTCCGCCTTGCTGCGCATCTGCACCAGGATGTCGCTCATCCTCTGCAGACTGGCCTCGGCCACCGACAGCAGGTTCTTGGCATCACCGATGTTGTCGAGAGCAACCTTCAGGCCCTCGCTGCGGGCGAACATCTTGGTACCGATCGAGAGACCGGCCGGGTCTTCCTCGGCGCTGTTGATGCGCCGACCGGTCGCCAGGCGGTTCTGGTGTACGCCCAGCGTGTTGTTCGTCTTGCGCAACGAGTAGAGAGATGCGAGTGCACCGATGTTGGACGCGATACGGGTGAAATCTGCCTGTGCCATTGCTTGTCTCCTTGCAGTCTCTCCCGGGTGTCCTTACCCGGGGTCCATGACCCCTCTGGGGTCTCCATGATGCCGTTCATGCCGACGTCAGTCGCGATTCGCTATTGGTCCTCTTCAGCGTCACCTCCTTATGGTTATGTGCTTCGCCCTACCTATCGGCAGGATCATCCCAGGCTTTAGCCCGACTCGGACCTTCTGGCGTGGTCACTTAGTACTTAGTACCACACTCGAGACGTGAGGGTAGGCGTCCTCCTTGTTTGCCTAAGGGCCGACTCCGAGTCCGCCGCACGGTGGCCGTGGCCTGGCTCTCCGGTAGCCGCGTGGTGGTCCATGCCGCAGCTCGCCGTGGGAGCGAACTCCTGGTCCCGTTTGCGCACTTGGTCCCGCCCTGGTAACATGTTGGGGTCACTGGCCCATTCGTCTAGCGGCCGAGGACGCCGCCCTCTCAAGGCGGAAACAGGGGTTCGATTCCCCTATGGGCCACCACTCGGCCCCCTATCGGGGGCCTTCTTGTTCCCCCTCTCAGCCCACGACTATAATGGCGCTACCATGCCCGAGAAGAGCCTGACTCGCGACGGATCGGTTGGCAGCGCCATCGAGGAGCTGGTGCCGGAGTTGGTCGTCCGCGCCACGGAGGCCCGTGCTCACGCCTACGCCCCTTACTCCCGGTTCCGGGTGGGTGCCGCCGTCCTAGGTCAGGATGGGCGGGTGGCGGCCGGGGCAAACGTGGAGAACGCTTCCTATGGCCTCACCATGTGCGCCGAGCGAGTGGCCCTCTTCGGCGCCATCTCCCAGGGCAGCCCCGGCATCGTCGCCCTCGCCCTCAGCGCCGAGCCAGCCGTCTGGCCTTGCGGGGCCTGCCTACAGGTACTGGCCGAGTTCGCCCGCCCGGACTGCGCCGTCGTGATCTCCGAGGGCGGCCGCGTCGTCGCCCGCTCCACCCTGGGGGCACTTCTGCCACACGCCTTCGGCGCGGCCTTCCTGCGCGACGGGCACCGGGGCTGACGCCCGGGTCCCCATGCATTTGCGTCGAGCTCCCACAAAGCGAAAGCGAGGCCGCCTTCGCACCTTCCTGCTCTACCTGGTAGCCATCGTTCTTCTGTCGTACGCCGGGCTGCAGCGCCTTCCGTGGTTCAAGGCCCTCTCCCCCACCCCGACCCCGACGCCCTCGGCCGACTACTACCACGCCACCGCCACCCTTCTGCGAGCCGCGGGAGACCTGAGCGGCGCCATAGAGGCCTACGACCGCGCCCTGGCGCTAACTCCCAATGACCCCGATCTGCTCACTGAAAGGGCGCTTCTCCTGATCCTGCGCGAGCGGTTTCCCGCCGCCATCGAGTCCGCCCGCGCTGCTCTGGCCGTAAGGCCGAACTACAGCACAGCCCTGGCGGCGATCGCCCAGGCACTCGACTGGGAGGGGAATCTGGATGCGGCGCTTGACTACGCCCGCAATGCCGTGCGAGCGGATGACTCAGACGCCTACGCTTACGCCGTCCTGTCTGAAGTGCTGACCGACCGAGGGGACCTCAACGAGGCCTGGCGGGCCGCCGAGGAGGCCCTGGAGCTCGATCCCGAGCTGGGCATGGCTCATCGCAACCAGGGTTACCTGCTCCAGCGCCTGGGTCGGTATGACGACGCCATCGAGGCCTACCTCCGCGCCGCCGAGCTGGACCCGGGGCTGTTCCTCTACTATGTGAACATCGGCTACACCTACCTGGGCATGCAGCAGCCCGACCAGGCCCTCGAGTACTTCGAGATGGCCACCGGTAAGGACCCAAAGAGCCCCATGGCCCTGCAGGCTCTGGGCCGCGCCCTGCTCGTGGCCGGCCGTAGCGCCGACGCCATCGCAGCCCTGGAGGAGGCAGTGGCGGCCGACCCGGAGCATATGCGCGCTCACGCGGACCTGGGCGCCGCCTACTACTCCCGGCTGAACTACGAGAAGGCCATCCCCTACCTCCAGCGGGCCATAGAGCTGGGCTCTCAGAGTGCCACCACCTACGCTCAGCTGGGTCTGTGTCTCGCCTACACCGAGCAATGCTCCCTCGCCACTCCCATCCTTCAGCGGGCTCTCGAACTGGATCCGGAGTCAGCAGGCGCGCGACGCGGTCTGGAAGTTTGCCCACCGTAGGGCCTGGCCTTACACTTCGGCGGGCTCCGATCGCATCATAGGACGCCCGGCTCGCGCCTGGACAGGGCGCAGATGCATCGCTTTGGGGGGGTTAGCGCACTTCCTGAGAGATTGGCATCTTTGGCGAAGATAGGAGGAGATCGGCGGCCTGCATTGCCTCTACTTGCCCTTGGTAGGCCGCTAGCGCCGTAGGAGCGGTTTGCGTATCGAGCATGCCTAGGCTATAGTTAGCGCCGGTTTAGCACTCGGCATATCCGAGTGCTAAGGCCCTAAGCAGTATCATTGGAGGAGGTCGTCAGATGGCAGCCAACCTCAAACCCCTCGCCGACCGCGTTGTGGTCGAGCCTCTCGAGGAGGAACAGGTGACTGCGACTGGTGTCTACTTGCCCGACACCGCGCAGGAGCGTCCTATGAAGGGTTCGGTCATCGCGGTTGGCCCCGGCCGGCTCGATGACAACGGCAAGCGGGTCCCGCTGGAGGTCAAGGAGGGCGATAAGGTCCTCTACGCCAAGTACGCGGGTACCGAGGTGAAGTTGGGCGACAAGGAGCTCTTGGTTCTCAAAGAGAGCGACATACTCGCCATCATCGAGTGATTCGCCAGATCAGGACAACCCGACAGGAGGTTCTCTAGATGCCCAAGCAGTTAGTCTTCCGCGAAGATGCCAGAAGGCACCTCAAGGTGGGTGTGGACAAGATGGCCGAGGCCGTCCGAACCACCTTGGGACCCAAGGGCCGCAACGTCGCCCTGGACAAGAAGTACGGAGCTCCCACCATCACCCACGACGGCGTGACCGTAGCCAAGGACATTGAGCTGGCGGACCCCTACGAGAACATGGGCGCCCAGCTCCTCAAGGAAGCGGCGACCAAGACCAACGATGTGGCCGGCGACGGCACCACCACCGCCATTGTGCTCGCCCAGAGCATGGTGGACGAAGGCCTGAAGAACGTGGCCGCCGGCGCCAACCCTATGCTGCTCAAGCGTGGCATTGAGAAGGCCACTGACGCCGTGGTTGCCGCCCTGCGGGAGATGGCGTTCGAGGTCAAGGACCGCCAGGAGATCGCCAACGTGGCCGCCATCTCCGCCGGAGACATGGAGATCGGCAACCTCATCGCCGAGGTCATGGACAAGGTCGGCAAGGATGGCGTTATCACAGTCGAGGAGTCTCGCGGCATCGAGTTCGAAACCGAGTACGTCGAGGGCATGCAGTTCGACCGCGGGTACATCTCCCCCTACTTCGTCACCAACGCCGAGAACATGGAAGCGGTGATCGAGGAGCCTTACATCCTGGTCACCGACAAGAAGATGTCTGCAGCCACGGACATCGTGCCGGTGCTCGAGAAGCTGGTTCAGTCCGGCAACCGCGATATCGTCATCATCGCCGACGACATCGAGGGCGAAGCCCTGGCTACCCTGGTGCTCAACAAGCTTCGGGGCATGTTCAACGCCCTGGCCGTCAAGGCCCCCGGTTTCGGCGACCGGCGCAAGGCCATGCTGCAGGACATCGCCATCCTGACGGGGGCTACGGTCATCTCGGAGCAGACCGGCCGCAAGTTCGAGAACGTCACTCTACAGGACCTGGGCCGGGCCCGACGCGTCGTTGCCACCAAGGACGACACCACCATTATCGAGGGTAGGGGCGAGGAAAAGGAGATCCGCGGCCGCATGGAGCAGATCCGCCGCGAGATCGAGACCACCACATCCGACTACGACCGCGAGAAGCTCCAGGAGCGCTTGGCTAAGCTCGCCGGTGGAGTAGCCATCATCCGGGTGGGTGCTGCCACCGAAGTCGAGCTGAAGGAGAAGAAGCACCGGGTTGAGGACGCTCTCTCGGCCACGCGCGCCGCGGTCGAGGAGGGCATCGTCCCCGGTGGCGAGGTGGCTCTGATCAATGCCGCCGCTGCCCTGGATAGCCTGAAGGAAGACGGCGATGTCGGCACCGGCGTGGAGATCGTGCGCCGCGCCCTCGAGGAGCCGCTGCGGCAATTGGCCCACAACTCCGGCCAGGACGGGGCCGTAGTCATTGACAACGTGCGCCGCCTGCAGCGCTCCCGCCGCAGCAAGTCCGTCGGCTTCGAGGTCATCAGCGAGAAGTACGTGGACATGATCGAGGCCGGTATTCTCGACCCGGTCAAGGTCACTCGCAGCGCCATGGAGAACGCCGCCTCCATCGCGGCCATGATCCTTACCACCGAGGCGCTGATCACCGACGTGCCCGAGGAACAGAAGGCGCCCGCTTCGCCGCCGATGCCCGAGTACTAGCCCAACATCCAAGCCCATCGTCTCCAGGCCCGCCGTGACGGCGGGCCTGGCTCCTTTCTCCGGGGGCGTCCAGTGTGCCACGGGACGCCTGCCGCCGCAGACATCCTCGCGCCTGGGTGCGCGAACTGCTCGCAGGTTGTTGGCCTCATGCCCTGATGGGTGCGCGCCCTCAGGCGCACCGGCGCCCAGACGGGGCCATCGGTTGCCAGGGACCCTTGGCGCGTTCGCGCGCGAACTCCTCGGATGCTGTTGAAATCCGGAGCTCGCCCGGCCGAGGCCCGCCTTCCTCCCAGCTTAACCGCTCCGGGACGGTAGTCTACCCCGTGCGATTCCTGCCCGGACATGCCCGTCCCCCCGATCCTGAGCTCTTACCTGCCAGACCCGGGAGGGTGCTCACCCACCGCATGTGCTATAATCGGGTTGACTGTCAGTGACCCGTCGGCACCGGACCTAGTGGGAGACGCGACCCGAATGCTCTTCAGTAATGCCACCATAGCCCAGCTGCTGGCTTCCGTAATCGCCCTGCTGATCGCCTTCACCACCCATGAGGCCGCGCACGCTCTGGTGGCCAGCAACCTGGGCGACACCACCGCCAAACGCCTGGGCAGGCTTAGCCTGAACCCGTTGGCGCATCTGGACCCTCTGGGCACCATCATGATCCTCGTTTCCGGATTCGGCTGGGGGAAGCCAGTGCCGGTGAACCCCTACAACCTGCGGCCCCACGGCCGCCTGGGGATGGGGCTGGTGGCCGCTGCCGGTCCTATATCTAATATCCTGCTAGCATACGTTTTCGCCGCTCCTTTCCGCGCCGGCCTCATCACCATGGACATGATGCGCGGCGGGATGTTGGTCCCGGCCCTGGGTCAGGTTCTGCTCACGGTGGTGCAGCTGAACATCTACCTCGCCGTGTTCAACCTTCTCCCTGTGGCCCCGCTAGATGGGTATCGAGTCGCAGTAGGGCTACTGCCGCCGAACTGGGCCTACGCCCTATCCCGCACCGAGCGTTACGGCCCTCTGATCCTCCTCTTCCTGATCCTGTCTGGCGGCTTCATCAGGTTCGATCTCCTGGGAGCAACTCTGGTCCCGGTGGCCAGGGCGATCCTGGGAATGGTTCTGGGATAGCGAAGGCCGGCCGGACAGCAGTCCGTGAAAGGGGCCCGGCCGAGACGTGGGGGCTATGAGTAAGCCGACTGCGCATACTCCCGTCGAACGCGTGACTTCGCGAGTGTACCGCTTCATTCGCTCCGCCCGGCCCGGCGTCTCCAACCTGGACCGGGCCCTAGCCGAGGAGTGGCTGCCGGACCAGCAACTGGTCCTATTCCTTTCGCAGTCAGAGGCCGACCAGAGGCACGCCATCTCTGTGGCCCGTCTTCTGCTGAACAGCGGATACGCCTCCCGTGACCTGATCGCCGCGGCCCTGCTGCACGACGTGGGCAAGCGCGGCGCCTGCTTCACTCCCTGGCACCGAACCGTGATAGTGTTGCTGGAGGCAGTCGCCCCTGGGCTGCTGCGCTGGCTGAGCCGGTGGGAGCATTACCGATTGCTGGCTCCCTTCGGCCTCCACCTGCGGCACTCCCGTGAGAGCGCCGCCCTCGCCCGTGAGGCAGGCGCCTCCGCCCGGACGGTACGGCTGATCCGCTGCCACCACCGCAGGGAGAGCGAGGGGGACGAGGAGGCCCGCATTCTCCGCTGGGCCGATGACCATGCCTAAGCACAAGGGCCGGCTTGCCATCGTGGGGCTGGGAGCTATGGGCCAGTCTCTGGGTCTGGCCCTGCGCGCCCGTGCCCCCGACGTAGAGGTCATCGGCCACGATCGCGAGCCCGAGGCCGCGCGAGCTGCCCAGCAGCGCCGAGCCGTTCACCGCACCCACTGGAACCTCATCAGCACTGTGGAGGGAGCGTCCCTGGTGATCCTAGCTCTCCCTACGGACGAGTGCCTGGCCACTCTGGAAGCTCTCAAGGGCGACCTCAGCGCCGGCACCGTGGTGACGGACACGGCCCCGCTCAAGGCGCCGCTGGCGCGCTGGGCCGCGTCCGAGATGGCTTCCGACGCCCACTACGTCGGCGGCCATCCCCTAGCCCGGCCGGCCACCCCGGATGGTGATGCCCTCTTGGGCTCCACCTACTGCCTGACCCCATCTCCGGGGGCCTCGCCCGCCGCCGTAAACGCAGTGGTGGGCCTGGTGGAGCGCATTGGTGCCCACCCAGCATTCCTGGACCCGGGCGAGCACGACAGTCTCATGTGGGCCCTTCAGGGTACTCCGGCACTCGCCGCCGCCGTGGCCCTCGGCCGGCTCTGTGATGGCCTCTCTCAGGCTGACGTGGGCTGGCTGGCGGAGGCCTTGCCAGAGGAGACGATCCGGCTGGCCCGGCTGGGCGAAAGCTTCCTCGGCGGCATCGTCTCCGCTGCCGACGCCGAACCCGGTCGACGCAGCCTCACTGACTTCCTAGAGGACCTGAAGCGTCTGGTGGACGAGATCGAGGGCGGGGCAGCCGCTGCTGCCGCCGCCAGGTTGCGCCAGCAACGCGAGCTCTGGCTGGCAAGGCCATCCCACGACGATGAACCCACCCATCCCGGCACCAACGCCGACTGGCGTCGCATCCTCGGTCTGAGGTGAATCCTTGAGTGCCGACCTTAACCTGACCATCGCCATGCCCGCCTACAATGAGGCCGACAACATCCGCGGCATGCTCGAGGACGCCGTGCGAGTGGCTCGGTCGCTGGCCCAGGACTACGAGATCGTCGTGGTGGACGACGGCAGTGCCGACGCCACCGCGGAGGAAGTGCATCGGTTCGCCGCGGAGCACCCGCAGGTCCGCTTGATCGCGCACCCGCAGAACCGGGGCTATGGGGCAGCTGTCTTCAGTGGCCTCACGGGAGCCACCAAGGAGTGGGTCTTCTTCACCGACTCCGATCGCCAGTTCGTCCTGGAAGAGTTGGCCCACTTGCTGGACAGGAGGGAGGAGGCCGACATGGTGGTGGGATACCGTGCGCCCCGCCGCGACCCTTTCCTCCGCCTCCTCTACGGCTGGGGTTGGAACTTCCTGGTATCGCTCCTCTTCGGTTACACCGTGCGGGACGTGGACTGCGCCTTCAAGCTGATGCGCCAGGACGTGATCCGGACCCTCGCTCCCCTGGTGCAGAGCCGCGGTGCCACTTTCAGCGCCGAGTGGATGGTCCTGGCCCGGCGGCTCGGGTTCCGCATCGTGGAGGTGCCCGTGACGCACCGGCCTCGCCAGGCAGGCCGCCCGACCGGAGCCCGCCTGCACGTGGTGTGGAGGGCGTTCAAGGAGCTGGCCCGGTTCCGGCTGCGCCTGTGGCGTCAGGGGCTCGGCACCGACTCTCGATCCGGCCGAGAGAGCGCCTGACCGGCACGCCATGGCCGGTGCCGATTGCTGCGGGGCCGATGACCTGGCACTCACGCACCTCTGTTGGGCGAGAGGGTAGCCCATCGTAGTGTCCATGTCTCCGCCGTCAGAAGCCTCGGGATAGTGACGCCCTCTCGGGAAACTGCGCCCTGAGCCGGGTGAGTGCCTCTTGCCCCCAGTCTTCGGTGGCAGAGCCGGCCAGCTAGTCCGCTGGCGCCGAGAGAGGCCCGCTAGCGGACTAGCCTCATGAGTGAAGGAGTCAGACCGTCGAGGCGATCACGAACCGTCGCCGGCACCAGATCGGCATGAGCTCGTCCTCACTACGCGGCTCTGTCAGAGGGTGCTGGGCCCGCATATCACTCGCCCTGGTGGTTCTCGCCGCCCTGGTGGCAGCGGCTCCGCTCCTCCTTGGTCCCTTGCCTGCCACCGATGACGGCCTGCACCACCTGTTCCGCCTCTTCGAGCTGGACCGGGCGCTCCGCGCTGGCCATCTCTACCCGCGCCTGTTCGCCGGAATGGGGTTCGGCTACGGCTATCCGGTCCTAAACTTCTACTCCCCCCTGGGCTACTACGTGGCCTGGATCGGCACCGCTCTGGGCACGGGCTACATCGGCGGCATCCGGCTGGCCCACGTGCTGGGCCTGCTGACCGCAGCTGCCGCTACCTACGCCTGGGTCGCTCTCCTCCTGCCCCGTCCTGCAGCCGTCGTGGCGGCCGTGGCCTATACCGCTTTCCCCTATCACCTCGCCGACATCTACGTGAGAGGGGCGCTGGCCGAGTCGCTCGCCTTCGCCTTCCCGCCCCTGCTCCTGTGGGTGGGCACGCTCATGAGAGGCGACGAGCAGCGCGCCGCCCGGCCGTGGTTGACGCCCTTCTTCGCGCTAGGCACGGCGGCTTTCATCCTGACACACAACCTCACTGCCCTCATGTTCGCCCTCCCCCTGGCCCTCTACTTCGTCCTGCTGTACGGCAGCCCGCGATCCGCGGCCGCCCGCTGGCCATACGCTCGTCTCATCGGGGCCGGGACGCTCGGCATCGGCCTTGCCGCCTTCTTCTGGGTGCCCGCCATCCTGGAGGTGAGATACGTACTGGCCGGTCAGGTCACCGGCCTCGACGAGCTGTTGCTCCAGCTCCAGCCCCTGAGAGAGTGGTTTTCGCCCTTTCTGATCCACCGCTACCGGCCCCACCAACTGGTCGCGGCCCAGCACCCTCTGGGCCTGGCGCAGACCGTCCTGGCGCCCATCGGCGCGGCGGCGCTGGCCCTGCAGTGGCGACAGCTCCCACCGCCGGCACGACGAGCCGGGGCGTTCGCCGCCACCGTCAGCTTGGGGACGGTGGCACTACTGCTGCCGGCGTCGGCGCCCCTCTGGGAGAAGCTGCCTCTACTCCACTACCTCCAGTTCCCTTGGCGCCTGCAGGCCGTGCTCACGCTCTGCAGCGCCCTTCTGGCCGCAGGAGTTGTCGCCTGGGTCCGTCCGGGTCCATTCGCCGCTCTAGCGGCGGGAGCCCTGGGCGCCGCGCTGATGATTGCCGGGATGGGTGGGCTGAGGCTGGAGTCGGCGCATCTGCCGGGCTACGATCGCCCGCTGGCCGAGGCGGACATCGGACCGCAAGGATTGGTCGAGTACGACTACCAGACGGCGCTCTGGCTGCGAGAGCACGGGGGCGAATGGCTGCTCGAATACATGCCCGTCTGGGCTCTACCCCGCCGCGCCGACTTCTTCTTGCCCGAGGATGGGGTGGAGGCAACCCTGCCACCGGTCGAGGTCACGGCCGCTCAACTACGGTCGGCTGATCCCTTGAGCCTGGATCTGGCCATCAGCCTGGCCTCGCCCGGGACCATATCCTTCCACCGGTTCTTCTTCCCCGGCTGGCGCATCACAGCTGACGGTCGGCCTCTGGAGCCCCGGCCCTACGGCCCCCTGGGCCTGCTAGCAGCCGATCTACCCGCCGGCGAACACCTAGTCCAGCTGCGCCCGGGCGCCACGCCGCCGCGGACGCTGGGCGCGGCACTCTCTGCCCTCGCCTTGCTCGCGATCGTCATCTGGTCGTGGCGCAGCCGAACCCGGCTGCCGCTCGCCCTCCTGGCCGGAGCTGCCCTCTTCGCGGCGCTGGTCGCCTTCCGCTCGCACCGATATCCCACTGCGCACGTTCCCGTCCCCATCCAGGCGCAGGTGGGGGAAGCCGCCCTTCTCCTCGGGTTCCACGCCGACCGCCAGGGCGACTGGCTCGAAGTCACCCTCTACTGGCTGGCGCTGGACGCCCACCAGGACGACTACCGCGTCTTCGTCCACGCAGTTGACCCCGAGGGCAGCCTCGCCGCCCAGCATGACGGCCGGCCCGGACAGGAGTTCAGCCCCACCAGGCGCTGGGTGCCGGGCGAGGTCCTGGCCGATCAACATCTCCTCCCTGTCCCGTCCGGACCGGTCACACTGTACGCCGGGATGTACACCTGGCCCGAGGTGAGCAACCTGCCCGTGCTGCAGGACGGGGCCGAGGTGCCCGACAGGCGGGTCCTCCTCGGGGAGTGGGGCCCCCGATGACGCGCCGTATCCGCCTCGTCGCCTATGCCTTGCTTGCCCTGGGCTGGGGGCTGCGGCTGCGGAACCTGGGCGGCCCCGAGCTCTGGTTCGACGAAGCCGCCTCGCACTTCATCGCCGTACGCTCTCCGGCCGGCATCCTGTCCTACGTGGCCAGTGCGCCCTTCGAACACCCCCCTCTCTACTACCTCCTCCTCCACGGGGCCATGCGCCTGTTCGGCGACTCCGAGTGGGCCCTGCGCTTTCCCTCGGTCCTGCTGGGAGCGTTGCTGCTGCTGGGGTTGTGGCGAGCGGGCCTGGCCCTGAGCGGCAGCCGGTTGGCCCTGGCCACCCTCGGTTACGCTGCCGTATCTCCCTTCCTGGTGACCTACTCCCAGGAAGCCCGCATGTACGCTCTGATCCAGCTTCTGGGGCTGGCGGTCACTGCCCTCCTGTACTTCGCCTACCGTCGAAGTGACCTGCGGTTCTGGCTGGCGTACGCGGCCCTGATGGCGCTGGGAGTGGCCACCCATTACTTCTTCGCCTTCTTGCTCCCTACACATGCCCTCATCCTGGGCCTCCAGCGAGGCGGAGCTCGCCGTCTGGCAGCACACCTGGGCCTGGCGGCGGTGTTGGTCGGCATCCTGGCCCTGGGCATACTCTTCGTCGCACCCGGTCCGAGGGCGGCCGCCCTCCAGGTGATCCGCGAAGGGCTGTGGGGTAAGTCGCCCGAGGCAGTGGGCAGGCTCCTCCAGGACTGGGCCTACGGGGGGGCCACCATCACCAGCCGGCCCTCGTGGGCTCCGGCGCTCTCCCTGGTCGCCCTCGTCCCGCCTCTTGCGGGGCTGCTCTACCGGGATCTCCCTGCCCGTCTCCGCTGGGCGCTGGGGCTGTGGGTGGCAGTGCCGACCCTGCTAGCCATCGCGGTGCCCTACGGGGGTCTGGTGCTGCGGCACTTCTCCTACGTGGCACCGGCGCTTAGCCTCCTGACCGGGGCGGGACTGCTGCGGATAGGGCTGCGCTCGCGAGTGCTGGCGCCGGTGGGGCTGTTGGCGGTGGCGGCTACGGTTGCGCCCGGCCTGGCCTGGCAGGCCAACCATGTCAAGGGGCACTACCGCGACGCGCTCGACCACGTGGCCGCGCACGCCCTTCCCGGCGATCTCGTCCTCCTGGCTAATCCCCACCAGTGGGTGCCCTGGGCCTACTACGATCGCACCGGGCTGCCCACTGTGTCGGTGGGAGCCGGGCGCCCCCTTCCCGCCGACGCGGTTGGGACTGCCGGGCGACTCTGGGTGCTCGAGTGGGAGACCTGGGCCGTCCCTGACATGCCGTCCGTCTGGGATAGCCTCTTGGGCGAGGGCGCCATAGCCTACCGCCTCGACTACTCCACCGACGTGCGCCTGAGCCTGCTGTACCGTGAGCCGGACACTGGGCCCAGGGTCGTCGCCGGCCCCTTGAGATGGGACGACGCTCGGACCTTGACCGGAGCCGCGGTGTGGGACAGCTCGGGCTTCCTGCGGCCCGGCGACGCCGCCGTCGTCTCCTTGTGCTGGGCAGCCGACCCACCGTCCGACCAGAGCACGGTGGTGCTACTACGACTGGCCGACGGCCACGGGACGGCCTGGGCGGAGGTGGCGCAACCGCCCCGGCTGTCGCTGCCTAGGAATGCGCCCGAGCGGTGCACTCGGCATGCGCTGTCGCTTCCGGGCGGCATCCCGGGCGGGGAGTACACCGTCCAGGTGGGACTGGTGGATCTGCCCACAGGCGCCCGGTTGGCCGCCACCGGGGCCCACGGCGAAGCCCTCGGTCCCTGGGCGCCCCTGGGCACCATCACTTTGGCCCCTGCTCCCTATCCCCTCCCACCCGTCCGCTCCGGCATGCGCGGCCAGATGTCACCCCACCTGGAGTTTCTGGGCTCAGAGACCGATGTCGAGAGCCTGAGTGCAGGCGCATACTGGTCGGGATTCCTGCAGTTCCGCGCCCTGGCCCCGATCCCCGACGCCTCGCCGCGCGTGCGCCTGACGTCGGCCGGAGGCACCTGGCTCCTGGGGGAGGTACCGCTGGAGTCGGGCGGCCTCCCGGCCTCCCGGTGGCAGCCAGGGGAGGCATGGCGCTGCCCCAGCTCCTTCCGCCTTCCTTCAGACCTGCCTTCCGGTGACTATAGGCTCGAGGTCCAGCTGGCGGGGAGCACCGACGGCTCGGCTCGCCGCATGCGCCTGCCCTGGCAGCTCCCGTCGTGGCTGGAGGTGGATCGCTTCCGTGTGAGCGCCCGAACCTTCAGTGTGGTCGACTCGGAGCCGGCAGAGTCCCTCAGTGTCTCCTTCGGGAACGCTATCCGGCTGTATGGTTTCAGCGCAGACCGTGAGGGCTTGCCCCAAGAACTGCGCCTCAGCCTGTACTGGGAGGCGCTCGCCCCCACCGATGGGCCCTACAAGGTCTTCGTCCACCTGGCTCGACCGGACGAGGGTGGACCACTGGCCCAGGACGACGTTCCCCCGGCCCACATTCCCACCTCCGAGTGGCTGCCGGGCGAGACCTACGTATCCGAGCACGCTCTGCCCTGGCCACAGGGAGAGAGCGAATTGGTCCTCCGCGTCGGGCTCTACAGCGAGGACTCCATGACCCGACTCCCGGCCAGCGGCCCCGCGGCCCAGGCCGACCACGTAGAGCTCGCGTTGGGGCCGGGCGGACTCATCCTGGCTCCCTGACTTCGAACTCGCCCAGGGTCCACACGTCAGCCGGCGGCCCGGGGCCGGCCGCGATTGGCCACCAATCGCCGCCGTCGAGAGGCTGTACCCCCACCTCTATCGCATAGAGACCGGGAGCCAAGTCGGGCGGCACACTGCGACGGCCGGCCACTATGGAGCCCGGGGTCCAGCACTCCGGGGTGTATGGCCCGCCATCGGGAGTACCGCGCCGCCAGGCCACCACCTCCCCCTCGGCGTTCACCACGCGGACGGTGAGCCAGGCGTCATGACTGAGCGGTTCCAGCGCTCGCCACCACAGGCTCAGGCGGGCCTCCTCCCCCGCCTGCACCTGAGCCGGCACCTCCCAGGCCAGGAGTTCGAGCCGGCCGCCGAAAACGATCGGCTTCTGCCCGGTCGGCACCGCCTCCGGCGCCACAGTGGCAGAGGGCCGGAACACGGGCACGACTCCAGCCGTTAGCCCATAGAGGTTCACGAAGCATAGCCCGGCTACACCGAGGGCTCCCACCCGGCCCCGCCACCGGCATGGCACCAGGGCCAGCACGCCCACCGCCAACAGCGGCACCACGGCGGCAGCAGCCGGGTAGAGCAGGCGCGCCTGGCCCGTGCCCATCACCGCCAGCGACCAGCGGGCCCAAGCCACCGCGAAGGCAGCCGCGTAGAGCAGCAGGACCGGGGCTAGTAGCCTCAGTCGAGAGTCTCTCTCGCTCTCCCTCGCCTGTGCCGCGAGAACACGCGGCACGTCATTGCCGGCCCTCCCCTCAGGTGGGAGGCAAGGTTCGGCTTCCCCGTCGTCCTCTGGAAACGAGCCCCGAGGCCCCCGTAGGCGCAGAAGCGCCCGCCCCAGCCCTAGGCAGGCCCCGGCCCCCGGCACCAGAGCCGCCCAGTACACCCAGCTCGGCAACCTCATCCCCACGTAGCTGAGCCAGTAGGAGCGGTGCAGTCCCCACAGCTCCTCCGTCCAAACCACGCTACCCTGGCGGACGGCGTTAGTGCGCTCCACCAGGTCCCACGCCAGTGGGCCCTCGAACAGGGCGACGTTTCGTCCGAACCACCACCCGCTGACGGCAACCGCCCCCAGGCCCACCACCAGCAAGTCTAGAGCTGCCTCTCGGGCTCGCTCGACCAGTGCCAATCGGCGGCGGCCCGTCCACAGTGCCAGCGCCAGCCCCGCTCCGGCGGCTAGAAGGCTGGTCTTGGCCAGGACCGCCAGCCCCCAGAGCGCCCCCACCGCCAGGAGGTGCCGGCGGGGCCTCGAGTGGAGCGAGGTCACCACCACCTGTCCCACCAGGAGCGATCCCAGCGCCAGCGCCAGGCTGTCGTTGGTCGCCGCCCCGTGTGTCAGCGAGAACTGCGGCATGAGGACCATCGCCGCCGCGCCCAGCATGGCCACGGAGACGCTCCCTCCGCTGATGAGAAGCCCGACCTGGAACAGGGAGTAGGCGGTGAGCGCCCCCAGCCCAGCCGACAGCAGACGCATCAGGTGCCAGCCTCGTGCCCAACCGGAGTAAGGGAAGCGCTCTTCGGCGGTGTGGACCAGGAGGAAGGAGGGGCCCTGGGGGGCGAGGGTGAAGTCGGAGTTGGCGAGGAGGGGTAACTGGGCCAGGTCGCCCAGGGCCACCAGGGGCGCGGCCAGGGCGTAGTACAGGGGCGGCTGGAAGGCCTCGTGCTCCTCTTCCGCCAGCGGCAGGCGTTGCTCACCGGCCAGGATGCGGGCGTAGTTGTAGTGGCCGGGCTCGTCGGGAGCCTCCCCAAGCGGAACCAGGATCCCGTAGACGAGCGCGCCCAGCAGAGCTAGGGCCACCACCACCCGTCGGGTCCACCGAGCCTGGCGTCCCATCACCGGCGGACCTCGATCAGCCCTACCATGACTCGCTCCGCCCCCACCTGCTGTCCCTCGGTCACCCTCAGGTTGGCGACCTCCGGCCAGCGGTACAGCCCGGCGTAGAGAGCGTACGTCCCTTCGGGCGTTTCCTCCGGCACCTCCAACCAGCGCCGGTCCGAGGATATCTCGCCACCCACCATTCGGCTGGTGCGGGTGTAGCCCCCTACGGGATCGCCGTCGCTCTGGGCGATCACCCGCCCGTCCTCAGCCTCCAGATGTACGAAGACCTTCAGGTTCTCCTGAGGCGTCCGCAGCGGCATCCAGAACAGCTCCACCGGCACGGCCTCCCCCGGCCGCACGTGATCCGGCGCCTGCCATCCGGCCAGAGCCATCTTGCCCTCGTAAGCTGCCCACAGCGGCCGCACCGGCTTCGGCGCCGCCGTACACGTGGTCCCCACCACCATCAGCGCCGCCGTCGCCAGGGCCAGGATGGCACTCGTCGCCTCCCGCCCCCCGGCGACCTGGAGCGCCAGGCCCCCGGCGATCAGCGCCGCCACCACCCGACCCAGCCACACTGCCGGCGTCGCTTCGAAGTCGAAGCGCACCTCGTGCCGACCCTCCGGGACGATCGCCGACACGAGCCCCAGGTCGGTGAAGGGCTCGGCCGTCACCTCCACCCCGTCCACAGACACGGTCTGGCCCGGGTAGTAGAAAACGTGCCGTGACAGCCGGACTGGGGCCGGCGATTCCACGAACAGCCGCATCGAGTTGAGCCCGGCCTCTAGCACGTGCACCTGCAGCCCCTCGGGCAGAACGTACTCCGGTGGCCTGTCCGTCTCCACTGGGTCCCAGGGCATGGCCGACCGGTCCACCGTGACCCAGACCGGGACGTACTCGGCCGTCCAGGTGGCGCCGACCTGCCCGATGGCGGCATCGTGGTCCCACATGTGCTGCACCCAGCGGATGGAGGTCGTCTCCACCGACCGACGGGGCAGCGCGCCCAAAGAGGTCACTGCCAGCAACCCCGTTAGCGCCGCCGCCCCAAGTGCCAAGGCGAGCCCGCCAAGACGCACACGCTCGGAGGCTGCCTGCCAACCGAGCCCCAGAAGCACGGCCCAGCACAGGCCAAACGGCCCCAGCAGACGCCAAGGGAACTGCACGAAGCCAAGGGCCGGGATCGCGTCCCACACTGGCGCCGACCCCTGCCATTGGAGGCCCCAGCAGAGGCCGGCCACCCCGACGAAGAACCACAGGCGGGGATGGCCGCGCCACCGCCGGCTGGCAACCAGCACCGTCAGCGCCACCCCAAGGAGCACCACCGCCACCAACCCGAGAGGGTACCCGTGCGCTACCCCCTGGTCTGGGAAGTAGCGGTAGACCAGCGAGCGGGAGACCGTCTCGCCCGCTGAGGTTAGGTACCGCGACCAGGCGTCGGTGGAGAAGGTGTTGCCCAGGCCCACCAGGCGCGCCTCCGGAAGGATGGGTAGCCAGTAGAAGGCCACCAGTAGCGCCCCGGCCGCAAGAGCCAGTAGAGCGCGTAGACACGGTCTCAGGCCCGCGCCTGTCCACCCCCTCCCGGGTGCCCAGCTAGCAGCCACCAGGTACAGAGCCCAGATAGGCGCGAACACCAGGGCCGAAAGGTTGTGGGTGAAGATCAGGACGGCCCAGGCTACCGCCGCCAAGGCCCAAGACGCCCGGTCTCGGCGCGTGAGGGCCCTCTCACCCAGAAGGAGAAGTAGCGGGAGCAGGGCCAGGGCCCAGTGCTCGGCGAAGGCCCCCCGCACGTACACGTTGGCGAGCCGGTAGGGGAAGAGAACGTATGCCGCCCCCGCGAGAGCCGCCGGCCAGCCTCTCAACAGGCGTCGGCTCACAGCGTACACACCCATGCCAGAGAGCAGGGAAGCCAGAGCCGTGGAAGCCTTGAGCGCTGCCTCCGGCTGGAGCCCAACCAACAAGAACGAGAGGGCCTGGTAGTAGGAGCTCGCTCCGTAGAAGGCAAACACGGGCTGACCGTAGCCGAAGGCGAAGTCCGGTAACCATCGAGGCAAGGCGCACCCTTCGCACACCGCTTCAGATAGCGCCATCGCCCGATAGAAGTGGAAGAGGCCGTCGTGGGTGTTCGGGATCCCTGGCGACAGCAGTGGGAGCGACGCCAGCAGCGTCGCTCCCACGATTAGCAAGAGCGGTAATGACGCCCGCGCGCGAGGCTCCGGCAGGGCGGCCTCCCTCAGGCCTGGAGGTAGGAATGGGCGTATATGATGTTGTTCTCTAGAATCTGCACCGTCCGCCAGACGGCCACTTGGTCTGGGTCACTGCGGTCTACCACCGATTCGTCCAGGCTTTCCCCCGCTGCAGCAGCATCGTGCACAGCCAGATACAGCCGACCCAGAGGAGAGCTGTCATCCCGTGTCTCCAGAATGCGAATGACCTGGTTCTGCTCCTCGTCCAGCGCGTCCAGAATGGCGGCGTCCACCCCTGCCCCCATGAGCATAGTCAGATACACCCGGTTGATGAGGCTACGGTTCTCAGCCGGCACGCTGTTCGAGATGTTGCTCAGCCCGACAACCGTCTTCGGCGGAGGGTCGCTGGCGAGCTTGAGAAACCTTATGGCGTTGAGGGTCTCCGGGGCGTGCTCCTGGCACCCGTTCACCGTCAGCACTAGCGGATCGAAGTAGATTCGCTCCGGCTCCACCCCCAACTCCATGGCCCGCGGCAGGATAACGCTGACTGCCAGCTCCACTCTCTCGTCGGCAGTGGCGGGAAGGTTCTTCCCCATGGTCAGCGCGATGATCTCCGCCCCGTACTCGGCCGCCAGAGGCAAGGTGGCGTCCAGCCGAGCCGGGTCGGCGGAGGTCGAGTTGATGATGGCCCGAATGCCCAACTCTTGACAGCGCTGCAGGCCGGCCGCCATTGCCTCCGCGTTGATGGTGTCGAGCGACAGGGGCACCTCGGCCACCCCATGGACCTCGTCCACTAGCCAAGGCAAGACCTGCGCACCGTCTCGCTTCCGCGGTCCCGTGTTCAGGTCCAGCGCGTCGGCGCCGTGATCCACCTGAGCCCGTGCCAGCTGACGGATGTAGTCCCCCTGTCGCTTGTCGAGGGCATCTCGAACTCGACGGTTGAGTACCTGGATGCTTTCGCCGATCTTGAACACGAGTCCTCCTCTACGCCCCTACTCAGCCTCGTCCACGCTCCACCGGACGCCGGCGAGGTACTCGCAGGCGCTCTCTCCCCTCGGTCGGTCGAGCCCCACCCCGAGCAGCGATTGCCGCCGCCCAGCATCTACCCGGATTCGCCTCTCCGGCTCACCCAGGCACGAGACCGTGAACTCAGCCGGTTGATCGTACGTGACCGCCACTACGTCGCAAGTGGAACAGCCCCGCCGCACTCGTCCGCCCGCAGCCCCCATCTGTGGCGGGCCCCAGGGCCCGACCAGGTTGGCATATGGTCGTTGGTCGGCGGCGCCCTGCAACATATAGACTGTGAGTCGCTCGTCGGAGTAGACGATCGGCTGCCCCTGCAGCAGGCGCGAGGCCAGCTCCTCCGTCAGTCGCCGCTCCTCTCCGCCAGGCATCTGGTAGCGGTCTATGGCCACGTACCTCAGGCCCAGGTCAGCCGCTATGGTAGCAAATGTTGCCGGATCAGGGAAGGGCAGGACGTCCTCTGCCAGGCAGCGCAGTTGCTGCAAGCCAGGGTAGCTCTCCACCGGCGACCACGGGTTTCGTCGAGAGGTGTACCCCGAGACGAGCGGAAGCCAGTGCTGAGTCTGGTAGAGGAGGTACTGAGGTCGGTCCCAATTCACGGGCAAGTTGAGCACTGCGCCGCTAAGCGGTTCGTTCCTCAGAGCCGCGTACCAGCCGGGCGTGTCTGGGAAGCTCACCGGGTAAGGAATCGGCGCGAACTCGACCAGCGTCAAGGCCCCGGCGGCCAGAGGAAGGAGCAGCCACCGACCTCCCAGCTGCCGGCTGAGCTGGTGCAGCCCGACTCCCGCCAGCACCGATA
Organism: Anaerolineae bacterium; assembly: GCA_013178015.1. Classification (NCBI taxonomy): domain Bacteria; kingdom Bacillati; phylum Chloroflexota; class Anaerolineae; species Anaerolineae bacterium. Next base: position 12,710 of record JABLXR010000008.1, on the reverse strand, counting down.
CGGCCAAAGCCGCCATCACCGAGTAGCGCCCCACCGACCTGGCAATCCCCAGGAACGGAATGGCCCGATACAACGCCAGCCAAGGCAGCGGCACGGGCCGGCCCCCGACGCGGACCACTTCGCCGCCCACGTGCAGCACCGGGCCCAGCGACAGCACGAGGAAGACTAGGCCCACCCACACAAAGAGACGCCCCCGTTCGCTCCCTCGCCACCAGCCTACGGCCGCCAGCAGCAGGGGAACGAGGCCCAGTGACACCATCCGTTCGGAGGTGCTGCTGGGAAACTGAGCGGCCAGACGCCCGGTGGCCTCGCCCCACAGTGGGTGCATCTCCTGGGGTAGGACCAACGCCAGCAGGTCGGCGCTCAAGTTGGTGATGTGACTCTCATCCGGTACCATGTAGTCAGCTCTGGCTGCTTCCGCGGCCATCGGCAGAAGGAGCGGCGCCAGCAGGGCCAGCGCGATCAGTCCCACTCCGCCGGGCACCAGCACCATCTGGGCCCAGAGTCTGAGCCCGCGCCGCCGGGCGCTCCAGGCGCACCACGTCGACCACAGCCCGGTGAGCAGCCCCAGGTAGATGAGGTTGTACCAGTCGGTGAGCGCGGCCAACACCACAAACGCGACCGCTACCAGGGCAGCGCCTCCCGGCTTGCGGCCCGCCCGCAATCGCCCCAGCAGACCCAGCAGGACCAAGGCGTAGAACGGTAACCACTGGAAGGCGAAGACTTGCATGTGCCCCAGAAGGTGGGCGAAGTGAAAGGGGCAATACGCGAAGATGGCGCCCGATACCAGCGCCGCCGCGCGGGCCCGGCCATCTCCCCTGCCCAGCGTTCTGAGCGCGAGCAGATAGACTCCCAGGCCCCCTAGGGCAAAGGACAGAAAGACCACCAGGTTGTACGCGGAGATCACCCCAGACAGGCGCTGCAGCGGAAGCGACAGCAGCGCGTTGGGGAGGTTCAGGGTGTGGAAGATAAGGCTGACCCCGCGCGGATGGTCGAGCAAGTCGGTCCACCAAATGCTGCCACCGTCGCGGAGGAGGGCTCGCTCCACCCACCACAGGTTCCAGTAGTTCTGCCACCCGTCAAACCCGTCCCCAGGAATCGCGGTCGCCAGGTAACGGGGCAAGGGCCAGGAGAGAGCCAGCCCGAGGGTGCCGTACCCCAGCGCTACCAGCGCTGTGCGCGGCCCGCCACTAGTCGCCGTCACCGGTCTGCGATGGGACGGCAAGCTCAGACTGCACCGAGGGGAAGAGCGCCGCGTTGGTGTGGGGCAGGAACATGGCCGCAGTGAATGCCTCCATGAAACGGTTATCGGCGCTCAGCTCCAGATAGGTCATCATGGAGCCGATCTCGTCCACGCGACGGCGCTTCTCCCGGTTGGCCAGGCACTGATAGGCACCCGCCACTGCGGTGTTGCCCAGGAAGCTGAACCGATCCCAGGGCAAATCCGGGAGCAGTCCGATGCGGATGGCGGCCTCAACATCCAGGTGCTGCCCAAAGGCCCCACCGATCAGCACCCGGTCCAGATCCTCGAAGGCCATTCCCACGCTGTCCATCAGCACCGTGATGCCGGCAAATATGGCTGCCTTAGTACGGATCAGGTTCTCGATGTCCACTTCGGTGATAACGATCTCCAGGTCCTGCCCGGTCTCGCGAGAAGTAGCCACCACGTACTCGGCTCCGTGCTCCCCTACGCGCACTCGCGGGGTGGGGAGGTGCCTCTGAATGCGCCCGCCACGCTGGATGACCCCTGCGGCAAACATCTCCGACAGTAGGCTGATCATGCCCGAGCCGCAGATGCCTCGGGGAGCCGTGTCGCCAATGACGCGCCAGGTAGGCTCATAGCGGTTGTTGATCCAGACCGTGTCTATGGCGCCGGCGGCGGCGCGCATGCCATGTCGCACGCCGCCGCCCTCGAACGCCGGGCCGGCGGAACAGGCGCAGCAGACAAGGAACTCCTTGTTGCCCAGCACCAGCTCCCCATTGGTGCCAATGTCAAGGAACAGACTGATCTCCTCACTCTCCGCCATGCCCGACGCTAGCACTCCGGCCGACACATCGGCCCCTACGTAGGCTCCCACCGCCGGCAAGCAGTCCACTGTGGCCTCCGGACAGATCTGGAGGTTCACCTCTCGCGCCTTGACTGGGATGCTGTGGGTCATGGCCGGGATGTAGGGCGACAGCCTCACCGGCTGGGGGTCTATTCCCAGAAAGAGCTGAATCATAGTGGTGTTGCCCGCTACCGCGGCTCGCATGATCTGGGACGACAGTATTCCGTTGCCCGTGGCTACCTGCTGGATGAGGCCATTTAGCGTCTCCACCACCAGGTTCTGAAGGTGCCTGAGCCCTCCCTCTCTCTGGGAGTAGATGATGCGCGAGATGACATCCTCCCCGCACGAGATCTGGGCGTTGTACGCCAGCGCCGCGCCCAGGATCTTGGCCGTGTTGAGGTCCACCAGTTGCACCACGTTCCCAGTGGTGCCGATGTCTATGGCAACACCGTACAACTCCGACGCCCGGTTCCCTTCCGAGACGTCCACCAGCCTCAGGGAGCCCTCCTCAAGGCCATCCTCGACTGTCGCGGTCACCTTCCAGTCGGCCCCTCGCAGAGTGCGCACCAGGCTGCGGACCTGCTGCAGGTCGGCCTCCACCCGGGTAGCACCGCAGTCTAGATTCAGGTGCCGGCGCAGGCGGTCCAGGTCGGCAGTGTTATCCTCCAGGCTAGGCGGCACGAGCTCAAGGTAACATCGCCTGACCGCCGGATCCGCCGGCACAATGAAATCGGCCGGCCGGGCCACCTTCTCCGAGACGGCGCCGGTGGGCACCAGCACCCTCTCCATCTCTTCCTGCTCGGGCACGAAGATGACTGCATCGCCCTTGACCAGCGCCTGGCACCCGAGCGCGTAGCCGCGCTGCTCCAAGGCTGGCGGCAGTTTGGCACTGGGGCGACGGCTGATCTCGCCATGCTCGACCAGAACCAGACAGCGCCCGCAGCGCCCCTGACCGCCGCAGGGAAGGTTCAGCCGGACGCCCGCCTCGGCGGCCGCGTCGGACACGCGGGTGCCAGCCTCAACTTCGACCACCTTGCCCGACGGTCGGAAAACCACTATGTATCGCTCGCGCGTACCCCGCTCAGCCACGCTATGCCACCATTCCTTTCCGAAGAACGGCCAGGAACCACCGGCGCGTCGAGTCCATGCTCGCTGACCGACGAGAGAGCCAGTATGCCACCGAGGCTCCCAGTCCTGCTCCCAGGATCACGTCCAGAGGGTAGTGAACGCCGCAGTAGACGCGAGCCACCCCCCACACAGCGGCGATCCCCAGGGCCCATCGTCCCATACAGGGCGAGCCCAGGTAGATTGCGGTGGCCACGGCGAAGCCGAAGGTGGCCGGGTTGCTCGGGCAGGAGGAATCCCAGGGTCGGTAGAAGAGCAGGCTAGTGCTGGGGTCGGCATCGAATGGCCGGGCACGGAAGTGGCTGAGGTTCACCGCCTTCACGGCCAGGTTGGCCACGAACTGGGCTGCCACTGCATTGATCACCGTGCCGCAGTCCGCCTCCCGCTCTGCCGGCGTCCTTCCCCGCAACCATAGCCAGACGAGGATCAACGCCAGGGCCGAGGGTAGCAGGTAGTCGTTGACGGCCAACTGGGCCAGCCCGTCCACCCAACGGTTCCGGCCGGCCAGACCATTGATGGCGCGGAACACCGACTCATCCAACCGGATCAGCACCGGGCTCCCCTCCGATCGCCACCAGGTCCGAACGGGCGGCCGTGAGCATGTCGTTCACCCACGCCGGGGCCACGCCCCTCACCAGACCCTCGTGGGATTCCCCGTCCAGGATGTGCATGCGAGCCCCGGCGCGCGCTGCAGACTCACACTCCTCAGACCAGTGATAGAACCCGTCGTGCCGGCTGGCCAGGATCGCTCCTCGCCTTCCCAGCCGACACAGAGCCTCACCCGCCTGCAGGCTGGCGATGAACCCCTGCCGGTGCCATTTGCGCTGCCACCGCCACGCTTCTGCCACGTTCATCTCGCGAAGCAGGAGTAGACCGGACAGCACGTTGGCCGGCCTCAGCGCCGGCCCCACCGCCATCGCCAACGCGATCCTTTCGTCGTCAGCAGCCGAACGCAGGGCCAGGTCGCCGCTGGCGCCCAGGCCGACCACAGCCACTGGACCATCGCCGGCCTGTATGGATATCAGCATGGGCACCACCGCCATTGCATCCGGGTAACGCGGTACTCCTTCTCTGCCCCAGGACACCACAGCGCAAGTGTACCCGCTGTCCAGTATCGCCGACACGACGGGCAGCGTCGCTACGCCAGGCAGGTCAGGGTCGGGAAGCACCAGGACCAACGGTCCGCCTGCATTCGGGGGCCTCAGAGCGCGGTAGCCGTAGTCGGCGATGGGCAGGCGGTGCTCGGCTGGCTGATCAAAGCGGGTGGCTCGCCGCGGACGACAGGGCATCCCACCGATTAGCGAGAGAGCGGCTCCGGTGAAGACGCCCGCGCCGAAGGTCACCAGCAGCTCAGTCCCCGCCAGCCCGGGAGACAGCAAGTCCGGGGTAGTGGCCACAAACAGGGCCACTCCCCCGATGATGGTGATCGCGAGCGTGCTCCGGGCCAAGCTGGCGGGCCAGAGTCGCCCCCCGATCTGCAACCCTCTTAGCCCCGCCGCGCTGGCTGCCGTCTGCATGGTAGCCAGGGCAACCGCAGCCACCAGCAGGTAGTAGTGCCAGGCGACATAGGCAGGATAGAGATAGAGCACAGCGTTGGCGGGCGCAGTCGCCTAGTGCCAATTCCTCAGGTACGCCGGTATGTCCACCGCCTCCCTCGGCCCCACAAGCACGTCCCATCCCGGCAGTTCGTCTTCCAGCTCGCCCGACAAGCTGGCCACGAACCCGGGCAGGATGATCTTGCGGTGTGCGGTCTTACTCTCTGCCCCAAACTGCTTCACTGCCTTGGCTATAGTTTCGGCATCGAACTTCCCCGCCGCCCAAGCAGTGAGCACCGAGAGACCTTCGGCATCCGCCACCAACAACCACGCTGGCTCCCCGCTGGCCTCCACCTCGCCGCTCACGCTAAAGTACGTGAGCGAGAAGTTGGTCGTGACCAGCAATGGCGACTCCGCCTGCGGAGTTCCGATCTCGTACAGGCCGGGCGACACTTGGATCGGCTTCTGTGGGTCGGTGTACATGTTCAGCCGCAGGGTGAGCAGAATGTAGGCAACCGCTGGATCAAACTCCTCCAGGATGATCACACTGCCGTACTTGGCAATGTGCTGAGCGGCCAGAATCGCCTGCAGGTTCGGATCGGGCTCCCCCTCCACCGTAGCCAAGATCGGGTAGCCGAGGTCGCGGAAGTTCTGTCGCAGGGCCAACCGTCTGATTCCGGTGAATAGCCGCAGCGCCTCCCGTGGCCCAGATGGGCGTGGGTCCAGCACTATGTCTTCGACCCCCGCTTCCTTCAGGCTGCGCGTTACCTCGGCCAGGGCGGACAGGTCGCCCTCCGCTACTGCCACCACCGGTGCTCCGACGGCCTTAGCCACCGCAGCTACTTCCTGCCAGTTACCCTGGTCGGCGCCCCAAAGGAGCGGCCTACTGCCCGCCCGCTCTGCCCCGGCCCTCAGCACCTCGGCATCGCGCGCGATCAGCACCATGGGGGTCCCTCCTGCTCCCCGGTGCGCCGCCTCTACCGCCGCAGCGAAGCGGCCGGCGTCGGCCGACGTGGCCTCCACGGCCACACCCGTCAGAGACAGGTCCAGCCCGACCCTCTCCACGCTGTAAGAAGCCACCTGCCGCGCCCGCTGCTCGAGCTCCTCGAGAGATGTGCTGTCCTTGAGCCGTACGAACAGGCCCGGCGGGTGCACAAAGGTCTTCTCGTGCCGGAACATGACGGTCTCGTTACCTACTTCCAGCGCCCGATCGCCTTCGCCGATCTTCACCAGGCGGATCGGCGGCGCTGACGACTCCGCCAGGGCCTGCTTGGCCTCCTCTGACACGTGCGGGCAGTCGGCGAGCTCCGCCTGCTTGGCGGCCAGTTTCATGGCGAAGGCGAGGCAGGTGGGATAGCCACATTCCTTGCAGTTCGTCTTGGGCAGCAGTTTGTAGATGGCAAGTCCGGACAAAGCCATGTTTGACTCCTCATCCACCCATCAGTTCGGTGATCATAGCCTGGACCAGCCTGACGCTCTCGGGATGACGGAGGACCACCACGTCGGCGCCGCTGTGCAGCAGAGACGTGGCCGTGACTGCCTCCCACAGCACCGCCCGGCGCTCCCAGTCCCCCCATTCCGCCGGAACGTCCTCGCCCACTCGGGCTTCTTTCTGTCGCCAGGACTCGTACCCCGCCAGGCAGATCATGGGCTGCTGGGTCATTTCGTCGCCCTGAAGGGCCGCCAGCCGCAGCCGCTCCATCACGGAGTAAGTGTACTCCAGGCCATAGCCCAGCGTACCCGTGGTTGGATCCATCAGCACCCGGTCCAAAGGCAGGTTCATGTCCCGGATCAGGATGTTGAGCTGCTTGGCCAGGTTCACGTCGATGGGGCTGGAGGCGATCACCAGGTGATTGTTGGCGAGAGCAGCAGCGACGATAGTGCGGTAGTTGTCCTCCTCGCATAGCCCCAGTGCCAGGCGCTCACCCGCCGTGGCGTCGGCCACCGCGACCAGCAGCTCGTTGTCCCTCTCGGCCGCCCCGGGGCCGATCACCAGAAGCGGTAGACCGGACGCCTCCAGCACTGCCTTGCACCTGGCGGCCAGGTCTGCCGCGGTCAGCTTGCGGTCGCCAATGTCCTGGACTTGCATCACCAGCAGGTCCGCTCCCACCTGCTCGGCCTTGGCCGCCCAGGCTGCTGGGTCCTCCCAGACGTCGCTCCAGGCCTTGGCCAGCAGATCCGACCAGCCCGTGGGCGCTCGCTCGGCGATCTCGACCGCCACCACGGGCCGGTGAGGCATCTCGCCCTCGAAGAGGAGGAAGGGTAGAGTGCGCTCACCCCCCACGGTCACCGTTCGCGTTCGGGTCCCTCCCCGGTCGGGGCCGGCGCCTAGAGTCACCTCACGAACGGCGCCACGGTACTTCTCCTGAGGTATCTCCACGCTGACGGGCATAGGCTCTGCTCCTTAGCTAGCTGCGATGCCAGTGGATGCTACACCGGGCACCAGGATCGAGTCACCGGATAGTGATAGCCTGGGCTCCGGTGGCGGAATTGCACACGATCACCTCCGGCCGTATGCCGGTCGCGGCCAGGTACTGTTCCCGCACCGCGCTCGCGAACTCGTCTACTGCGGCTGCACCAACCAGCGCCACCACGCAGCCACCCCATCCAGCGCCCGTGATCCGGGCCCCCAGACAGCCAGGCGCCCGGCGAGCCGCCTCCACCATCGCTTCCACCTGCGGCACACTTACCTGGTAGTCGTCTCTGGCGCTGGAGTGGGCTTCGTCCATCAGCCGCCCGAACCGGCGCACGTCTCCTGATCGCAGGGCTGCCGCACTATCCAGCACTCGCCGATTCTCCCTGACCACGTGACGGCACCGCTGGCGAACCAGGTAGGTCCGTTCCGGATCTATCCGGAAGCTCGGGGGCATGTCCGCCGCCACCACTTCCGCCACACCCGAGGCTATCAGATCCCGACCGGCAATGCCCACCGGCAGCATCTCCTCCAGCAGCGCGTCTACTTCGCTGGAGGACAGGCCCAGCCCTTCCTCCGAGACGTCTCGGAGGTACCGCACCTGGGGATACCGCCGCCCGATGATATGCGCCCCCACGCGGCATTCGAACACGCGCGTGTTGAACTCAGATCGAGTGTTCTCGTGACGTACCCCTGTGCTGCACACCACTAGCCGGTAATCCGCCGGTAGGGGGATCAGCTCCAGGCGGTAGTGCCCGCGCCCCTGGGGGCGGCAATCCAGGAACAGGGCATGCCCCCCGCGCCCCAGGACCGAGGCGAAATGATCCATGATCCCGCCTCGGGTGCCCACGTACCATTCCGCCTCGCTGGCGAGCTCCGCCAGCGCCTGGCCGTCCGGCATCAGCGAATTGAGGTGTGACAGGGCCAGGGTAGCGGCCACCGTCAACGAGGTGGACGAACTCAGCCCCACCCCGATGGGCGTGCCATGAGGTGGACGCCCACTCACCACGGCGTCCATCCCCCGCAGAGGTCCGGGCGTCGCCTGGGCCAGGCGCTGGGCTGCTCCCCGAAGGTAGTTGCTCCAGTGACCGACGGGCCCGGAAGGGATGTCCCTCGCGATGCGGAACTGGAAGTCCTCGTACCGTTCTCTCTCCACATTAGCGGCCCGCAGGAGCGAATCGTCGCGGGGCCGACCGGCGATCACTATGTCCCGATCTATGGCAGTGGGCATCACGAAGCCCTGGTTGTAGTCCGTGTGCTCCCCAATGAGATTGACTCGTCCGGGCGCGCGGTAGAAAACGGTGGGCTCGCAGCCAAACACTCTCGCGAAGGTGCGCGCCGCTTCGGCGTACCGCGCGCACTGCTGGTCCAGGTGTTCGTCGTCGTGTACGTACACCGGCGCCAACAGTGCGCGCCACTCATCAACACTAAGCATCGTCTACCTCCAGGCGAGGAAGCGCCTCAGCACTGGGGCATTATAGAGTAGCCCGATGACTGGGCCAACTCGCCCGGAGCCAGAGCCAACTGCTAGAAGAGAGGCTCCATCACCAGGGCGGGGTGCTCCTTCTCCTCCAAGTAGGCCAACAACTCCTCCACCGTCGTAGCCACCCGCTCATCCGCGATCTTGTCCAGCAAGTCGGGATCGCCCTCCCTGGCGCATGCCTCCTGAAGCTCTCCCCGCATCTCCTCCTTCACATTGCTGGAAAGCCACACGATCCGCTTGAGGCCTCCATCGGCACGGATGAACTTCTTGCTGATGAGGAAGTACTTCCCAATCCCCATCACGCCAGGGGTCTGCAAGCCCCCGCCGGCCATGCCAGCCAGGGTGCTGAAAGTCATTCCCGCCGGGGTCATGCTCGGATCCTCGCGAGACACCACCATGAATCCGTTCGCCTCGGGAATGATCATCATGATGCACTCGAAGCAGCCGCAGGCCGTCATCGGGTTTTCCATGGCCGAGTACATGGAGACCATCTCCACACTCTGGTTCGAGTGCTGCTTCACGAACTCGATGGCCCCAGAGAAGTACCCCTTCCACTCGTCCAGCACTTCACCCTTCGCCACGGGCTGGTTGGGCCCCGTCGGGTTGATCTCGTGAGAGGCACGACAGTCGAGCCAGTTGTAGGCTCCGCACAGGCCGAGGCGCTCCGGCGAGATGATGCACACGTGGTTGGGGGCGAAGCTCTGGCACAGAGTGCAAGAGTAGAAGGTATCTACCGATTCGTCGGTCATGTCGGCCAGGCGCTGGTTGCGATAGTTGTAGGCTTCGCGCGCCTCGGCCAGTACCTTCTCCATCAGCTCCGGGTCGGTGATCACCGTCACCTGCACTTTATCTACGATGGCGCCGAAGTCCCCGTGCATGCGGGCATAGAGGATATCCCCGAAGTGCCGCAGCTCGAACCCCTTTTCCACCGCCCCTTTGCTGATCCTGATCCAAGTTATGTCGCGTTGGCCGATGTGCTGCACTCCCGAGGCGCCATTGACGAAGTAGTGGATCTGGCGCTCAAGCACAGGCTCGAAGTCCTCCTGCATGCGGCGACCGGCCACCTCCACCAGTATGCCCAGGTCCATGGCTCCGCCCTCGGGCACGCTCTCGAAGCCCGGGCCGATCACCTCGATCTTGCCGTCTTCGACCTCGTCCATGTCCCTCATGCGCAGGTACTCGAAGGCCCGGGAATCCCGACCACCGAACTCCACCCGCATGTCGGCCCGGCGCACCCGCTCGCCCTCAAAGGCCGAGCCGTAGGGAACCGGGATGGGGACTTCGGCCACCCGCACCTTCACTCCCCGAACCTCGATGCAGCGCTGCACCAGACGGCGCGCCCGCTCCAGGTCGTCCTTGCCCTCGATGTCGTCAAAGGGCATGGATACCACGTGCTCGTAGCTGGTGATACCGGTAGGGAGGATCTCCGGGATCACCGTATCCGCGATGACAGGGAACCCGTAGTTGATGGCTCCGGCGGCAGTGGCGTACTTGAGGTCGTCGACCTCTCCCAGCGCCAGGACGAAAGCGAATACCCGGAACTTGTTGTAGAGGAGGATCTCCCGGATCTGACCTCCTTTGAGACCGCCGAAGGTCAGGGCTGAACGGGTGGCGAACCCCAGCGGATAGACGGCGGAGATGGTGTCGGTGCCGAAGGGCACGATATAGGTATCGTAGCCCATCTCGACGCCTTCCTCCTGCAACTGGTCAATGATGCTGCGGCCGTTGACGTTCCCGCAGAGAAACACCAGAATGTTCCTCTGCTGCAACTGCCGCACGATCTCCACCGCCACCTCGTTCGACTTGGCACAGCCCACTATGGCCGCGAACCCGGGCATGCGGCCATCCACCAGCTGAATGCCCCAGGCCCTCAGCTGGATGTCGTCGATGGGTCCGTTCAGCAGCCCACCGTCTTCCCCTCCCATTTCTGGGCTGGTGAAGCTTCCCCCGGCCATGCGGAAGCCGGGCTTCCGCTCCGGCTGTAGACCGTAGGCGAAACGGATCGCCTGAATGGCTTCCTCCGCCCAAAGGGTAGCCACGCCGCAGTCCAGGGCCTCGCCCAGGTAAGGAAGCCACAGCTGCTCACTCGGTACGGGGCTTAGCAGGCTCCTCGCCTGCTCCAAGACGGGAACCAGGTCGCCCAGGGTTCTGACTTCCCTACCGGTGAAGCCCAGGATGACGGGAAGGTAGTAAGCGGTGTTTGGGAACGCCACTTCCTTGTCCGCGCCCATCTCGGCGATGGCGCGCTCCAGCATCTCGGTGGCCTCCGCGACGATCGCGTTAGCGCCGCGTATGGCCCGGTGCGCTATGTACCTGGACATGTATCATCAGCTCCTTTGGTGACTCTTTCGCCTGACTATCGAGCGACCGGTTGGCGGCTGTACAGGCTGCGGCGCTCAGCAGGAATCTTGAGCCAGTCCTCCAGAGCCCTGTCTCCGCTGGCGCCGTACTTATCAGGCTGGTACTCCTCCAGCCCCAGGTCCTCCCGCTTCCGGTCTATGTGGGCTAGCGCCTTCCTGATCAGCTCCTCCAGGTTTGGCTCGAACTCCAGGCCACCGCCCACCAGCTGGGGCCACACCTCCGTCATTATCTGGACCACTTCCTCACTGCCAGACACGGGCGAGCGCACCCCGAAGAGCGTGTACACCCCCGAGCCCACGAAGTAGGTGCCAATAGAGAGCGCCTTCTCGGACATCCACTCAGGGCAGATGCCTACCACCGGCAAGTCGCTGATATCCCTGCCCAGACCGCCTTCGTTCGCCATCTGCGTCAGCACCGTCAGGATGCGGGAGTTATCCACGCACGAACCAGCATGGAGGACCGGTGGAATGCCTATCGCCTCGCACACCTCCCGGAGATTGGCCCCGACCTTGTCCCACGCCTCCGGCGCCAACATGCCATACTTGGCGCTGCCGATGGCAGCACAACCAGTCACTGCCACCAGAACGTCGTTGCCGATCAGCTCCTCCACCACCCTGGTGATGCCGGAGTCGTGCTCGACGCGGGCGTTGTTGCAGCCAACGACCCCCGCAATGCCGCGAATCCGCCCCTGAGCGATGGCGTCGTTGAGCGGCCGGAAGGACGCGCGATAGGTGCCCCCTTGCATGTAGTTCACGTACTCATGAGAGAAGCCTGCCACGAAGCCCTCTCTCACGTCCGGCACGTGAACCTCTCCGCGGTTCTCGAAGTTGTCAATGGCCATGCGGACGATCCGCTTGGCTGTCTCATAAGCACGATGCTCCTCGAACTCCACATGGGTGGCGCCTCGGATGCGTGCCTTCGGCGAGGTGGTTACCAGTAGCGTGTGGTAGCTGTCGGCCACGTCTGCCAGCCCTTCCATGATGCACTGCACGTCCACCAGCATTAGCTCGACCGCGCCGGTGACGATGGCCAGCTCCTGCTGGAGGAAGTTGCCGGCCGGCTTCACCCCATGCCGCATCAGCACCTCATTGGCCGTGCAGCAGATGCCCGCCAGGTTGATGCCTTGGGCCCCCTTCGCCTTGGCGTAAGCCACCAACTCGGGGTCCTGAGCGGCCGCCACCACCATCTCGGACAAGGTCGGCTCGTGACCGTGGATCACGAGGTTCACCTCATCCTTGCTCAAGACGCCCAGGTTCGCGGCTGACCTCACCGGCCCGGGCGTACCGAACAGGATGTCGCTCAGGTCGGTGGCAATCATGGACCCTCCCCAACCGTCGGCGAGAGCCATTCTGAGCGTGTGCCTCAGGATGTTGCTCGCGTCCTGGTCCACGCCCATGTGCGTGCGATGCATGGCCTCCACGATCTCCCTGTCCACGCTCCGCGGTACCACTCCGAGCTTGCGCCAGACGGCCTGCCGCGACTCCGGTGCCCGGGCCACGAAGGCGATCTCTCCCTCCTGACGACCGAAGTCCTGCAGCAAGGTCAGAGCCACCTCCTCAGCCAGAGGAAGAGTCTCCTTACCCTCGGCAGGTATGCCGAGGTAGCCGGCCACCGCGCGCAGCTTGGCCTCGTCTTTGATCCGGTAGTCGCTCACTCCGCCGCGGCTCACTGCGAGCAGCGTTAGGGCCACGTCACGACCATGGTCGGAGTGGGCCGCAGCACCCGCTGCCACAGCCCTAGCGAAG